>NJEH01000044.1 GCA_002254595.1 Thermofilum sp. ex4484_15 | reverse complement strand
CCGGTCGTACCGTTTCCCCCACCCCCCCTACCTAGTTTCAGCTACTATCTGCACATCTTACCGCCTCCACCTGTTAACGTTACTATAGGAGTACCATGTAGTTGCGATCCTTAAATAACGTCAGAACATTTTAATTCAAATTAAAAAAGATATTATTTTTCGTTAATTACTACTAAGCTCTACTATACTTGGGATACGTAGCAGAAATAACCCTTACCGGGTACTAGTAACTTAATTCCTCCTCCAAAAGTTCTCACGTAAATTTCCCACTTAGCCGTTGAATTATCCCATCCAATGATGTATAAGCAGTGGCAAGTATTACATACGTCCTCAGGCTTTAAGGGTTCTAAACCTATTACACCTATTGGATTCCAAGTCCTAGTTACTAATCCCTCGCATGGTACGTAAGATTTCTTAGGTACTTTACCTGGATACGTTAAGCTAAAGTCATTTATAGCGTAAAGCCAGTAAGCTTTACCTACCTCTAACTCCGTTAAATCGCCAGTAGGCCAGTAGTGGAACCTCCTTTCAGTGGGCGACCAGTAAGCTATTAAACCTATTTTATCGGTATTGTAAGTGAATAAATCGATTATAGCTACTTTACCGCTATCTGTCATGTAAATAGGTAAACTAAATAGGTTCCATCCCTTCTTAAAGTGTAAGGTGAAGTTAGTTATGGTTATCCAATTAGTGGAATCATCTAAGTCATCTAGTACTAAATGTATGTTAACCATAATTAGCCCATCTACGTAAGGAGGTATTCCGAGCTTATCTAACGGTACTTCATTCTCTATGCTCGAAGGTATCTCCTCCCTCCACTGAGGCCACCAATTCTCCTTGTACTCGTTATAAGTTAATAACCATTTAGTACCGGTCCAGAGCCATACGTAGAACTTTTCGAAGACCTTTTCATCCGTCTGACTATACTCTTTATATATTCTAAATTTACTTATATTAGTTTGGACGTCTATAGTAGCGTTAATGAATATACTAGTACCGAGGTCCCTAGGTAGGATAGTATCAGCTAGCACGAATTTTAAGAAGGTCTTAGTCCTGCTCATGCTCATTTGGAAGCACTTAATCTTAACCTTATCCCCCGCTTGATAAGGAGGCCAGCATACCTTAAAGTTCCTTAGATTCGCCATGCTTTGAGCGTAATAGAGGTAATCGGTGGTGTACTTTACCTTAACCCTAATTACTTTACTTAAGTCCGGTAACCCTACATCTACCGTAACTTTAGGATAGTGTAATTTATCTTGCCATTCTACATTGCATGAAATAGGTACCTGAACCCAGTTAGCTACCCAAGCATCCCACTTATAAACCGTACATGTTCCTCCACTTACTGCGTGGATCCAATAATCAGCTCCCTTGAAGGGTTGATACGGGTAGCCTGTGATCTCTTTACTATCCTTATCTACGTAAATGTCGAGGTAACTAGTTACGTCCTGAGGTCTAGGCCCGTAAGGTCTGACTATCACTAGTAACCTATTAGTGGTAAACCATACCGAGACAGTAGATATATCAGCGTAAGCCGGTAATGGTCTATCTATCCCATCTACCTTAGTGTAAAGAGGAGGTAATTGGGAGGAAGGTACCTTTATCTTAGGCGGTTGTACAGGCGGGCGCGGAGGTAGCTGTGGCGGATTAGGCATGGTAGTACTAGGCCCTACTGCTGGAGGGTTGTAATTAGTATAGGGAGGTACTGTGGGGGTAGGAGGTACTTCAGGTAATGTGGGTGGCTGAGCTAATCCTATGAACGGTAAGGCTATTGCTACTAACAGTAAGATCACTATCCCGGTTTTCATTTCTTACACCTACTTATATATTGCATGAGATAAATGGGAGAAGAGGTATTTAAATTTTTTTAAAATAAAAAACATCAATATAAGTGAGCGGGTTTAATATGAGGGAATAGCTACATTAATACTCAAAGATACTCGAAATTAATATTCATTCCAGTAATCTATTTTATATTGAATGAAGGTCCTCTCCTCCTTTACTTTACGTTCCCCCTCTACATGGTATATTTCTCTAACCCATTTTCTTCTAAAATAAGCTCTCTTCTCCTTTGGATCGGTAATATCGATTAGTTCGTATATTTTAGCCGTTTTACCCGGAACGTAACCTAAAACCCTTCCTATCCTTTGAATCATCTGCCTAGCTTCGCCAGATCCCTCATAAATTATAGCTAAATCAGCATCCGGTACCGTTATGCCTTCATCTAGTACGGTAGTGGTAACTATAGCATTTACACTTCCCTTAATGAAATTTTCGAAAGCTCTCCTCCTTTTAATCGAACTGGTACTACCGGTAATTAACGCTACCTTAAATCCCCTTCTAATCAACTCCTCATAAATACGCCTAGCTGTTTCAAGGTATTGAGTGAAGATAAGGGCCTTACTTTCCTTATGTAAAGTGAGTATTCCAACTAATTTTCGTAACTTTTCCTCCTCCCCCTTTGCAAATACGGTCTTAAAGATCTCTATAGGCGCTACTATTTTCATGTTAAGCAATTGTCTATAATCTATGGAAACCAATAAGTCTCCACACAATTTGTAGAGTAATTCTTCATTACCGTCCCTCCTCTTAGGAGTAGCCGAGAGTGCCATTCTGTATAAGGAACCTATCCCTAATGCTACGTCCTTAAACGTATTAGCAGGTACGTGATGGCAGTTATGTGTAAGGAAACCATTAGCCAAGAACGTATGACCCTCGGTAGCGAAATCGTAAACCTTAAAGACCTCCTTCATCATCTTTATTTCCCTTATGGGCGCTAGCCTCCAGGTTAGACCGTTTAAGTTAATAACTACAGGTTCTCTCCCTATTTCCGTACCGGTTAGGGCCTTAAGTACCTTCTTATTCTTTAACGTCTTAGGTAAACCTACTTCTCTTATTAACTTATTTATCTCCAGGTTATTTATCTCCATTATATATTCATTACCTTCTTGGAAGATTAACGGATGCACACTATATTTAAGAAGCAATAATTTTAGGAGGTTGACCTTTTCGTAGGGTAAGGGAGGAGAGACCCACCTTAACTCCTCATTTAATAGAAATTCCCCTCTACTTAATAAACGCCTTAAGAAATCGTTTAAAATGTAAATGGGGGCCCTGAAGAGGTTAAGTAATACATTAGTGTTTAAATTATCTCTCCTTAATGGTGAAATCCATACATTAGTGCTGTTAAATTCTATATGGGGTATTCTATCAGGAATTAGTAAGCAATCTCCTATCCTTAAATCTTTAGCCGGTACGAGTTTGACGAGCCCCTCTCGAGAACCCTCCGTCCTTAAGACTATATGTGGATGGGTTAAGGTAGTCTTTATTAATCCGTAGTCTGTTTTAATTACGGTTATTTTATCTACTTCCTTCTTAATATAACCTAAACACCTCCCTCCCGCTAATAACTCGGTGAACATCTTACCATCAATTAGATCACCTATGGGCATAACTCCTCCTTTAAAGTCTACGATTAAGGTTTCCCGCGTTAAACATTCGTCAAATACAGCTAATTCGAACGAATCTTTAAGTGAATCTAGGTACCTTACCGCGCTATTGTATATCGCTACAGTTATAGGCCTGACCTTACGTTCGCCCTCTCCTAAGTAGCCTATCGCGTAAGGTTTAACCCCTAGATACTTAATCAAGTATTCTCTCCAAGTGGAAGCTAGCTCCTTTGTAGTTACGAAGATTACGGTAGGCTTCTTAAGATCGTAAATGGCTTGCATAGCGATGAAGGATTTGCCGCCCCTAGTGAAGATAGCTATGGTACCCCTCCTCCTCTTAGACCATAGTTCATAGGCTCTCTCCTGATGGGGCATAAGCGAGAAGTTCTTCTTCATTTCGATATTTAAATTCGGCAGTTCTCTTATACTATAATTTAAAGTAATTCCCTCCTCTACTAATGCCTTTAGTGCCTTATCTAAAAGCCCTATAGGTAAAGTTACGCATTTCTCCTCCTTATTTACTCTCATGACGTTAATTTTACGTTCTATCATATTAGAACCTAGGAAGTTACCTTCTTCGTCAAACCTGGGTTTCTCTATGAAGTACCTTAAAGTACCTATCTCCCTTAACTTCCTAAGTATGGAAGAAGCTTTTGCCCCCCATTCATTAAAACTTATCCTCAGTAAACCATTTACCCTCTCAACTTGACATTTCCACGGTCCTCCTGGAACTTCTACCTTTAGATCGGAGGCCTCTAATATCTCTTTAACTTCGTTTAAGTAGGTAGGATCCTTTACTTCAAAAGTACCGGAATCATATTTACAATACTTTATTAATTTAAGGAATTGCTCTTTAGCTAATTTACGCGGTATGGTAAACTTAAGCGTACGAGGGTCTATCCTTATTAAGGACCTAGAAACTCCTAAGTATTCCTTTCTTAAAGCACTTACTTCCTTCTCACTTAAGCATACGTACCTCTTTAACTCATTTATTAAGTCCTCGAAGGCCTTAAGGTTACTTACATTTTTGGAAGCTTTGCGTGCGTTAAATACCCAACTTTTTAAATCGCTATCGAAGTTAGCTATTCTCCTGACTATTAGTAGATATTTCTTAAATTCCTCATCCCCTAGCTTACCCCTAGGCTTAAATATTATGACCATATCGCTATCCTCTTAAGTAATTTCAGCAAGCTTATTACAATCACCTATCATAATTCACCTCCTTCATCATCTACTCTATGAGCGGCTCAGAGGTACTCCGCGTTCATCACCTATCGGAAGGCGCCTTTCTTCATCGCCTTAACGAATACTTACCTAAGGCTTTATAAATAACGCTTAAATAGGTTAAATACCTTTCCTCAGCAAGTATGTGGAGGTGAATGGATTGGCTTACGTGCCTAAGAGGCTACTGTTAGGTAGGTGTAGGAGATGCGGTAAACCGGTATATAAAAGCGATGAAGCATATTATTGTCCTAGGTGCAATATATACATTTGTCCTATTTGTTACGCTAAAGTTAGGGGGAGGTGCCCTATTTGTTTGTCCGATTTGAAGACGTTATAGTACTTAAATGTACTTCAAGTTTCGAATATTTAACTAACGGACATATATCATTACATAATAAGCAATGGCTACATTTATCACCATCTACTTTCAACCCTCCATTCTCATCCATGAGTATAGCACCGTTAGGGCACTTATTATAGCATAAATTACATTTGACGCAGTAAAGGGCCCGTACTAGTAGCTTAGCTAGATCCCGAATCCTCGCTAGTTCATATCCGTTAGTTATCTTCAAATCTCCATCACTACTTAAAGTTACGATACTATTACCCGCCTTAAACTTAACGATATCACGCTTAATCTCAATTACTTTCCCCATTATAGGTAACAATTTAATTACGTTTGGTAAATGCTCCTTCAGTTTATCCGCTACAATAAGCCCCCTTATATCTTCACTGGAAACATTTACGTGTATTACTACCTTAATTTCTCTCTCATCCCTATCCTCGATTTCCTTAACTTCGTCCTTGCCTACTAATCTGGTCTGATCTCCAGGTATCTTCCTCCACCTCCATAACCCGTACCTTATCCACGAAGTAGGTAACCCCCTCCCTTTGGCCCATTTAGATAAGTAATTTTCCCACATCTCCCATAATTCAGGATATATCCTCCTTACTATCTCATATTCCGCTAATTCGCAGGAAGGGCATAGCCAGCATCCTATCCTATCGAAACCCATAAAATAGAGGGGATTTAACTTAGCTTTTACTACGCTTAAATATATCCATACCTCTAACGAAGACCAATCTTGAATAGGTGAAACGGAGATTAAATTAGGCATCCAAGGATTAATCCATACTTTAGGGGATCTAGCTCTGGAGAGAGATTCGTACATCCTCTGGCCTACTATACTTAAGGACTTTCCCCCTCTGTAAATACTCCTTAATTTATCTACTATGGGAGCTAATTTAACGACCTTACAGCACCATCTATAGTCCCTGGCTGGAGGGCCGAAAACTTTTAATGCCCTAAAGAATCTGTTATCGCACCCAGCGATAATTAGCCTTACTCCTTCCTCATCTGCTAGCTCCCTTACATACTTTACTGTATGAGGAGCTTCTATTCCTGTATCGTTAAAGAGTAGAGGTAAGTCTCCCAAGGCCCTTTCAGCTATATAATGGCAAACTAGGCTATCCTTTCCTCCGGAGAAGGATACGAATACTCTACTACCGTAATTCCCTCTTGAGTAGATCTCCTTTAGGAAATTTACAGCTTCTTCTTCCCTATTCTTCATCCACTCTTCATTCACTTTCACTACATCCTTCCAAGTAGGTAGTTTACCGTATTCTACGAACTTTATACTTCTCCAAACTTTTACTACCTTAACTCTTCCACCCCTTAGTACCTTACCTACTCCTTGGAATACCCCGTTGATCGTGCCTAGCGCTACGTAATTGCCTTTACCCGGTAGCTCGCTCTCCACAATATCTCCTCTATGTATAACGTAACCTCTAGTTATCTTAGGTAAGTTAACTACAGCATAGTAACCAATTTTCTCACTTAACACCTTAGCTACTCCTCCATACATGGGCTTAAATCTCCACTTATAATCCTTTAAGTCGAAGAATCTATGCCCTATTACCTGCCCTCCTATTATTATTTCGTCCGCTGCATCAGGGTAGGGTATCTTGTTAAGAAGTATTAATTTGTCTGGGGGCAATAATTTATTAAGTTCGTTTTCACTTAGGAAGTATTCTGCTAAAAGTCTCCTAGTAAGTAAGTAATCGAAGCCGAAAGCTGGTCTTAGGTCTCTAGGAGGAGTAGCCTTAATAGCTATAGCTTCCCCTCGCCTAGGGTAATCCTTATCAAAAACCGGTACATTAAGGATAGGACACCAGTATACCTTCGCACTTAGCTCGTTAGGGTAATAAGCGTTCATGATTTCCCATTAGATAATGAATTGGGAGCTCAGATTAAAGGCCCTTTCTTATCATGGACTTCTATGCGCGAAACCCCTATCATCGCCCCTCCTAAAGTAGGAGGTAAGGGGGACTTAAATTGTTTCTGCAATTTTTAAAATAAATAATTACTTAATAACCATAGGTAGACATAGGTATTCTAGGGGGAATATTTGAAAATTTACGTTAAATATTTAATAATTACATTTTTAGAAATATATGCTACGTTACTTGGCACCGTAATTACCTTAGTACTAGCTAATGGTGCTTTTTACTCCGACTTCCTTTACCGCTTAATGTTACTGTCCTTCTACTTACTTAAAATTACGTTGCCTCCTTATCTTCTATACTCATTAATTCATATCTTCAAGGAGAGGAGAAAGAGTAAGAATAGGGTAGTACTAGCTAAGAAGAAGTTCCTTTAGTGAGGGACAAATTAAGTATCTATCGAGAATTTAATAGTGTACTGGTAAGGAGCTTCCTCAACGC
>NJEH01000004.1 GCA_002254595.1 Thermofilum sp. ex4484_15 | reverse complement strand
CTGAGGGTTACCGCTATGGGGTATCTTAAACCTTGTATCATGAGGAACGATAACTTAGTGCCCATTAAGGAGGCGCTAAGTAAGGGGGATATTAAGGGCGTTAAGGAAGCTATAATTAAGGCTAATTACTTAAGGAGACCTTATTTTACAGACCTTAAGGTAAAGGGGGAGGGTTAGATGTTAAGTAAGATAGGTAACGGTAAGGTAGATATGGTGAACGTGAGTAACAAGGGGGAAGTACATAGGTTAGCGGTAGCCGTAGGTAGAATAATACTTAGACCGGAGACCATTAAGGCCATCAAGGAGGGTAAAGTGGAGAAAGGTGACGTATTAACGATAGCTAAATTAGCTGGTATATTGGCCGCTAAATATACTCCATATATAATACCTTTATGCCATCAAATACCGTTAACCCACGTGGATATTTCCTTTAAGTTAGGGGAGAATTATATAGAGGTATGGGTTAAAGTAGAGGCGATCTCCAGGACAGGCGTAGAGATGGAAGCCCTTACATCCCTTTCAGTAACCCTCTTAACCATATGGGATATGGTAAAGAAGTACGAAAAGGATGAAAAGGGCCAGTACCCTTATACTAAGATAGAGGAGGTAAGGGTTTTAAGGAAGTTTAAGGAGGGGTTTAAGCGCGCTGAGGATTAATTCTTACCTCATTCCTTAACGAAGGGCTTACCAGCGGCACTAGGCCCTCTTACCCTGCCTATAGCTAAAAGGAACAAGATGGTAGCTATGTAAGGTATCATTTGAGGTACTTGGGGAGGTACGCCTACCCCTAGCGCCGCTCCTATCCTAAATTGAAGGGCATCAAAGAAACCGAAGAGCAAGCCTCCAGCTAAGGCTAGTAAGGGTTTCCAATTAGCGAATATAACTAGTGCTAACGCTATAAACCCCCTTCCTCCCGTCATTTCCTTCACGAAGGAATCATTCCAGTCTATACCCATATAAGCTCCCGCTAGCGAGAAAAGGATTGAGGAGAAAACGGAGGTTAAGTACCTTACCTTGTATACGCTTATGCCCGCCGCATCCGCCGCTAAGGGATTTTCACCGCAACTCCTAAGCCTTAAGCCCCACTTAGTCCTATACAGTACGATGCTGGAGAGGACGGCTAGAAGGACTGTAAGCGGTAGGAAATAGGATATTCTTTCCCCATATAACTGGAATAAGGGAGGTAACCTATTTACGCTCTCGCTATACCCATAGGTACCCCATATTAAGGGTATCATCATTTCCGTAAAGCCCATAGCGAATACGTTTATCCCAATCCCAGCTACTATTTGATCCCCCCTTAGGTGGGTACTGATAGCACCAAATATTAATCCCCAAGCTATTCCGCTAAGTAAAGCCCACAGTAAGCCTATGAAGGGGTTTTGGGCTAACCAGGTACCGTACACGGCGATGAATGCCCCAAATAGCATAACGCCTTCTATGCCTATGTTGGTTATACCTGCTCTTTCATTGAATATCTCACCTATAGCCCCTATTATAAGCGGTATCGAAGTCCTAAGCGTACCTATTAGTAAGCTAGCCAATATTAGGTAATTCACTTTCTCACCTTAACCCCTTTGAACTTACTTATCAGCATATTGAGGGCCTCCGGTAAGGCTGTGAATATTATTATTAGTCCCTCTATAGCCATAGCTAGCTCCTTAGGCATTCCTAGAGCTGGCTGGAGACTCCTAGCCCCCATGTGGATAGCCGCTATGAAAAGGGCCGCTAAGGCGGTCCCTATAGGGTCTAACCTACCTATTAAGGCTACTGCTATACCGTCGAAACCGTAACCAGGGCTGAATAAACTATTAAACCTATACTCTACGAAAAGTACGTCACAAGCTCCTGCTATACCGCTAATAGCTCCGCTTAATACCATCGAGTATATCAAGGCTTTACCTACATTTACACCTCCGTACTCAGCAGCCCTAGGGTTTAATCCTACCGCCCTTATTTCGTAGCCTAGGGTAGTAGCCTTAAGCAAGAAATAAGTAATTAAGGTAACAACTATGGCTAAGGGAAAGCCTAGCGTTAACTCGGCTCTACTAGGTAACGGTATAGGCGCTACTCTAGCGCTTAAACTTATGGGTGGGGTTAAAATACCTCCAGGTACTATACCCGTCTTGGGTAAGAACGCCCTTAGTACTATCATTTTAGTAGTTAATATAGCTACGTAATTTAACATGATAGTGGTTACTACTTCATGAGCTCCCCTCTTTACCTTCATTACGGCAGGTATGTAAGACCAGAAGGCTCCTGCTACTATACTACCTAAAAGCGCTAAGCATACGTGGAATAGGTTAGTAAAGGGGTTAAGGGGCAAGGAGATGAAATAACCTACTAGGAAGGCCGCGAAGGCTCCTATGTACATAGCACCTTCTACCCCTATATTAAACATACCCGCTAAGAAGGAAACCGCTACGGCTAAACCCGTTAAGGTAAGGAAAGCGGCCTCCCTTAAGGTATTACTTAAGGCTAAGTAGCCTCCGAAAGCCCCTTGAACTCCCGACTCTGGATCCCCTATGAACATAATTTCATACGATTTTAAAGGGTTATACCCGCTAGCCCAAAGCATTATGCCGCCAGCTAGGAAGCCCATTACTATAGCTAATAACGACTGGGCTATTCTAGATAAACTAGCTAAGTACCTAAGTTTATGAATTGCCTGACTTAACCTCATGTAACTCTAACCCTCCCATCATTAACCCTATTTCCTCGGTAGAAAACTCCTCAGGCCTCCCTAACCCCATGAATTTGCCCTCGTACATTACGGCCATCCTATCGCTAAGCTGAACTACTTCCTCTAGGTCCGAGGAAATTAGAAGTACGGCCCTACCTTCCGATTTCATCCTTAGTAACCCATTCCTTACGAACTCCGTAGCTGAAACATCTAAACCCATGGTAGGTTGGAAAGCTATTAATAAGGTCGGTCCCCTGGAGAGCTCCCTGGCTACTATTAATCTTTGTTGGTTTCCGCCGGATAGGAACTTTACCGGTACATCCTCACTTAAGGCAGTTATTTCGTATTTCCTTATTAAGTCCCTAGCGAAGCTCTTAGATTCCTCTAAATTTAACCTAAACCCTTTAGAGAAGGGAGGTTTATAATGCATACCTAAGATGGCGTTCTCGGTTAAGGTGAAATCGGCTATTAGCCCCCTACCTAGCCTATCCTCCGGAATTAGGGAAATGCCTCTATCCCTTATCTCCTTAACGCTTAGGTTAGTGATGTCCTCCCCCTTAAAGGTAATCGATCCCCTCTCCACCTTCCTTAATCCGAAGAGCGCTTCTACTAGTTCGCTTTGTCCATTACCTTCAACTCCGGCTATGCCGAATATTTCCCCTCCGCGTACGGTGAAGGAGAGACCTTTAACGGCATATGTACCTAAATCGCCCTTTACCCACAGATTACTTACCTTAAGTACTTCCTTGCCAGTCCTTCCCTTAAGCTTACCTACCCTAAAGAGCACTTCCCTACCTACCATCATCTTAGCTAAGTCTTCTGGACCTACTTCCCTAGCCTTTACGGTAGCGACTTTCTTACCCCTCCTTAGGACAGTTATCCTATCACAAATGGATAGAGCCTCCCTCAGCTTATGGGTTACTAATACGATAGTTTTACCCTTCTCCCTTAGTTTACTTAAAGTACGGAATAGTTCCTTAACCTCTATGGGGGATAGTACTGAAGTAGGTTCATCCAATATTAGTACATCTACCTTACGGTACAGTAACTTAAGTATCTCAACCCTCTGTCTCATACCTACGCTTAAGCGACTTATCGGTACCTTTAAGTCTACTTTAAGACCCGTTCTTTCCATTAGCTCCCTTACCCTATCCTCTACTTCCTTTAGATTCAATAACCCCCCTTTAGAAGGCTCCATACCTAACGCTATATTCTCTAAGGCGTTAAAAGCGTGTACTAAGGCAAAGTGTTGAAATACCATACCTATGCCGTACTTTATTGCATCCCTAGGGCGATTGAACCTTACCTTATTCCCCTTTATGAAGATCTCCCCTGAAGTAGGTTTTATCTGCCCGTAAAGTATTCTCATTAAGGTAGTCTTACCGGCTCCGTTCTCTCCTAATAATCCGTGGATCTCGCCATTCCTTAATTCGAAGTCTACTCCTCTTAACGCGTAAACGCCATCAGGATATACCTTATGTATGTCCTTCATTAAGACAATAACATCTCTCATCTAGCTTACACCAAGAAAAATAAGTTGAGCTACTTTATATCCCGAGTGGAGTCATATACTCGGCTCTTAACTTCTCTATGGTTTCAGAAGTAGGTACCGGTGGTTTAATAGTGCCGTTTATTATGCCCTCCCTTAATTCATTTATTAAACTCATATAAGGCATTACGTATTTTTCGAACATAACCGAAACCTTAGCTTTTATGTCCTTTAACTTACTTTCCCCATAACCCTTAGCTATCCTCAAGAAGTCCAACCATATATCTAGGTCCTTAGGGGTAGTCATGCCAACACCTCCCTCCTTAACCCCTAAGGATAGTATTCCCCCCTTCCAGGGCCCCTTAACCGCCCTAAGTATGATTAGCTTAACCCCTAAGTCTACTTTCTTCCTCATCGAAGTTAATATATAACCGGGGTGTATCCAATCTTGGTCCGCATCTACCCCTATAGCGAATAAGCGCTTACCGGTAGATTTAGCCCTATTGTAAACTTCATCGAGAACGCCTAAGCCCGTTGCGCCGGCGGCTGCATAGATTACGTCTACGCCTTGAGCTAGCATAGCGGAAGCAGCCTCCCTACCTCTAGCCGGGTCGCTGAAACTACCGGTATAATAGTAGTAAACGGTTACCTTCTTACCTAATTTCTTAGCCATCCATTTAGCCCCGAAACCATACCCTATCTCGAACTTCCAGAGTACAGGTATCTCCATCCCTAATACGATCCCTATCTTACCCGTCTTGCTTACCGCTGCAGCTACGGCTCCTACTATAGCGCTACCCTCGTTCTCCCTATACACTACGGAAAGTACATTAGGTAAGTCCACTACCGCATCTATTATACCGAACTTCTGCTCCTTATACTTTTTAGCTACCGTCTTAAGGGCGTCGGTCCATAGGAAGCCTACACATACCAATACCGCGTACCTTCCGCTACTAGCGAACTGCTCCAGTACTGGTACGTACTCCGCGGTCGACCTAGGAGTATAATACTTCACTTTTACCTCATAACCCTCCCTCTCTAGTTCCTCCTTAGCTAATTGAGAGCCGTACCAAGCCATATCGTTAAAGCTTAGATCCCCCCTTCCACCTATATCGAAAAGTACCCCTATGAGTACCTTCTTCCTAGGGGTCGCTTGTGAATAGCTTACCCATATTGATGAAACTACTATTAAGGTTAAGAATAATGCGAGGAAAACATTTTTTCCCTTAAGCCTATTTACCCTAATCATAATGGGTACCTCGTATCGGCTCTCGAGAGTGGAATAGTAGCCAGAAATATATTCCTATCCCTCGATATAGCTTAACTTCCTCTAAAACGAGTTAAGGATAGTTCCTAAGCCTTAAGTAACATAAGTCCTCCTCTTTCTAGGAAAACGAAAGTCTTACTAGCTTTAACTAACAAATGGGGACTCCATGAGCCGCAATTAGCTACCTTAGCGGAATAACTGTAGCCTGGTAAGTGGGTATGGCCCATTATTAACCATTCCCCTGGTTTAATCCTTAAGGTAGCCTTTAACTTCCTTTCCAATAATAAGTTGAACCCCATAGCTTTAGCTATCTCGCTAAGTAGCCTAGCTAAAGCCCCGTTCCTAGATCCGTAATCTCCGTGAGTTACGTAAACGATTAAGTTACCTAACTTTAACTTGAAAGCCCCCCTTACCACCTTAATGTTAGCATTAAGGCACCTAAAGGATATGCTCACCTTAGGAAGTATTGGGTCATGCGATGAAGAACTAACTACGTAATAAACGTCAATACCTTTATCACATATTTCCTTAAATGTTAAACTTAATAATTTCTTAAGTTCCTCTTCACTATATTTGAAGTGGCAGTTATCGAAGAGATCTCCGGCTATGATTAAATTACTAACTCCTAGGTCCTCTAATGCTCTAATTACCTCACGTGGCAACCTAGGTGGCCAGGATCTTATATGAACATCGGATATTACTAAGGCCCTATCACCTTTTAACGTTTCTTCGACTATCGGTAACTTTAAGCTTAAGGACCAGGGATGCTCGTAAAAGAAGTATATGGCCAATATTATTAACCACGAAATTAGGAGTAGAAGTAAGGTAATGGTACCTCATCCCCCTCCGTGCCTTCATAGAGGTAGGTCGGCCGCCGCTCAGGCTGGGGCTCGCGAAAGCGACATCAAGGGTTAGGCGGCCGACCCTAAGCTAAGTTTAGTAAAGGGGTTAAATATTCTTTATTCTTATGTGAACGTTTTAACCTTTTACTTTAATAAAGGCGTTATCTTTAAGTGTCAGGTTGCTTAATCGGAAATTCGAGAATGGGTGATACGCTTTGAATCACTTATTAAAGCTAGGGTACCTGATGATATTTATAGGAATAGCATTAATAATCTTAGGTTCATTACTACCTACTTTAAGGGCGCTACACCTACCTAGCGTTAAAAGTAGTGGCGGGGTAATAATATTTATAGGGCCTTTTCCTTTAGCTTTTTCCTGGGGCCCCCATTCCTTACTTGTCCTTCTAATATGCTCCCTACTCGCTGTAGCAATCCTATTGGCTCTATTAATAATATTCCTTACGAGGAGGGAGGTTACGCCTAAGCTCACTCCTGAGAACCTTACCCCTTATTAGGCTACACTCCTCTTCCAGCTCCCTTTCTACTAACTCCTCGAAGGAGAAAACCTTTATCGGTACCGCAAATCTCATCCCGGAAGGAGGGGATACTAGTAAGGCCTCACCCTTATCTAACGTCTTAATCTCCTCCTCTGCCTCATCTAGGTAAGGGCTGTACTGAATTACCTTCATGTAATCTGGCTTAGTAGGTAAAGGAAGTATTACCTTAGTTAATGCTTGCCTAATGACAGGTTCTATGAGTTCTCCCGGCATTTGAGTTATGTAAAGCCCACCTACTTTATACTTCCTACCCCTCTTACTTATGATAGAGAAGATGTTCTCCTTAATTTCTCCATTATTCATTAAAGAACTTTTAGAAAGGTACTTATGGGCCTCCTCTACTACTATTAAGACGTAGGGTAGCTTTTCCCATCTGGAGGGGGCCGTCTTCCTTACTTCTTCATAAGAGTAAAATATCCTCCTCGCTACGGAGGTCACCAATAGCTTTTCCTCCCCCTCACTAGCGTAAGGCATATCTATCAGTATTACCTTACCTTCGCCTACAGCCCCTAGGAGGGCTTGGAAGAAGTTAACATCTAAATTCTCCTTAACGAATATATCCCCTTTACCTAGAAGATATCTCACCTTCCTTTTAACCGTATTAATGGTATTTACATGGACTGTTTTCTTCATTAACCTATATATTAAATTGGAAGCATTATATATCAAGAACCTAACCCAGTTCTCTCCCTTCTCCCTCCATAGCAACCATAGTAATTCCTCTTGAGGAGGGGAGAACTCCCCGGTAAGTATGAAGTCCAAGGGGTGGAGTTGGGAGTAAGAGACTTTAAGAGGGTGGGAGGTTATGTTCCTTTCTAACGTAATACCCCTTAAGCGAAATGTTATTTTAATCCTCATAGGTTCCTCTATGAGGTTGGTAAAGTAAAATAATTTTTCCTCAGCTTCCTTTAGGTGCGCTAACCCTAAACCCTTAAGGGAAACCCCCTTAAAGTACTCACTCTCGGTATCGAACAATACTAAACTATATTTGGGTTCCTTAATCTTCATAATGGAGAAAGCTATTACCTTACTTAAGTTACTTTTACCCGCCCCAGTTACGCCGCTCACTAGTATATGATGCGGTATAACTCTGCTTCCCTCGAGCGCTACACTAACGTTAGTTTCCTTATGCCCTATCCTGATTACTCCTATCCTTATGTCCCCCCTACCCAAGTTGAGTAATCTTAAGTCTAAACTATCCAAGGTCTCTACGTCGCTGAAGAGTTTAGGTACCGAAGTTGGGCCATGCACTCTCCCTTCTTCATCTATCTCACATAATATAGTAGCTAAAGCGGTATCGTAAAGCCTTAGACTCCTATCGTAAAGTATTACCTCCTCCCCCCTCTCCCTCCTATGGCTTAACCTCGCTACCTCCGCTGGGGTTAAAAGCGATTCCGGTTTGAAATCATAAACCCTAAGGATGTATTTCACCTCCTCCGTTACCTTAAGCAATTGACCTCTCTCAACCTTAACGCCCTCGCTAATCCTAAATTTCACATTAGTACCTTCAGCCCAAATTACTACCCCTACCTTCAAATTAGCGACCCCCAAAGGACTTCCTCTTTGAATTCGTAGGCTTCGCTATCGGCCCTAAATTGCTCACCTATACCTTCATCTTCCGCTAACTCAATGAAGAAGTACCTAAGTAGTTCCAGTTCGTCTCCCCCTATCTTAGAAAGTTCATGAACGCTCTTAAGGGGGTAGGGGTATCCCGGAGTAGCGGGATCTTGGAGGTAAGCTACCTCTCCTAACAGTTCCTCTAGGTTCCACCTCTTAAGAGCTCTCCTGGATATATCCACTCTGAAGACGTACTTGGAGTATTCGCTTAGCTTAGCTACAGTTATATCCCCTATATACCATGGAGGTAATTGGCCCTCCCTAAATAACGGGTAATAATACCAAGCTAAATCCCCTAAAGCCCTCTTAGCCATGTAGGAAAGGTACCCTACCAAGCTAGACCCAGTACTTAGTTTAAGCCTACTTACCTTAGAGATGCCCACTAAAATAGCGCCCCTCCTATCCAAAGTTCTATCTAACTCCTTAAAGAGCCCTTTAGTCCCCTTCCTAAGCGCAGGAACCGCCATAAGTCCCCTATCCAATAGTAAATAATCACCCCTTCCCAGTAAGTGACGCTTTTCTAAGGCCTTACTTAGTTCTAACTTAAGTAACCATTCAGCTGCTTCCTCCCTACTCTTAACTACCTTTATTCTTATTATGGGCTCCTCTACTATTAGCGTCTTAACCCCCCTCCAAAGAGCCCATGCTACTTTGGATACTACTACCTTAATGGGGCCGCAATCGAAAAGTAATTTAGCGGAAGCATCGATAGCCAATACTCTCTTAGAGTGTGAGTAAGGTATCAACGCCCTAAGCTTACTCCTCCTTAGCGGATAACCCCTGATAACCTTCCTCCCTACCTTAATTACCGGATAAGGGTCTATGATGGGCTCTCCGGTAATGGAGTACTCCGTTACTCTCCTTTTGTAAAGCTCCTTAAGATCCTGTATAGCTTGTCTTAAATCCCCCTCATCTACCTTGAACCCTCCTAGGTAAGTTAACATCAGCTTTCCCTCTCAGAGGCTAAGGTAAAAGTGCTTCATAGGGATATAATAGTTATGATGGTAAGATAAAATAGCCGGGATAAGGGAGTAAAACTTAAAGTAACTAAGGTAAGTTATAGTACCTATTTTAAGTTACTAATTGAATATTGCGCTCTTCAACAATAGTAACTTAAAATAGATACTGTTAAATAAAAGATGTAACAGTAAGAAATGAATATATACGGGTACGAGTAATATTATTACTGTAAATATCGAAAGGATACCGAGGCCAATTCATGGTAACAGTCATAGAATATGTAGGATTTCATCCTACTTTAGCTTTAGAAGGTTTTAATTACATAAGGATGAGGAAGCCGATAGAAGGAGTTTACATTCTTTATGACAATAAAAGGGATAGGTACGGTGCTGCATCTAGGAGGAACGCGGATAAATTAGTACATAAATTAGAATTCTTTAATCCTATTAGGATAGGGATAAATCCCCAATCTCAATTAAGCGTTTTCTCGAAACTCTACGCGATATTAAGGCTAGAAGTAGTTGAAAAGAGTAGGGAAGTATACTTAGATATAACTGATATGCCTCCAGAAGCGGTAGCTACTACTACCTTATTAGCTATGCTATTTAAGGACGTACACCTATATGTAGTACCATCGCGTGAAAGGGGGGATTTCATACCTCCGCCGGAATCTCCTAAGTTCGAGGAATGGCTAGAGGAGAAGGATAGTAAGAGGGGATTAGAGCCCTTAGAGATATACCGCCCTAGGGTTAGATTTAAGTTATTTGAGGATGGGGATGAGGGGCTATCCGTAAGGATACTCTCCACGTTATATGATAAGGGTGGCATAGCTTCTTCGATTAAAGATTTAATTAAGTGGTGCGGGGCCAGGCCTACCGATCCCGCTACTAAGAACAGGTTTAGTAGGGCTGTAGATAGCTTAGCTAGGAAGGGCCTCGTTTATAAAGTACACAAAGGTAGGGAGAGAAAAATTATGTTAACAGATTTCGGTAAAGTATATGCTAAAGCCCTTAAATTAAGTATAGAGTTCCCTCACGAAGTAGTTAAGCCCTTAAAGCTTGAGGTAAGTACTCTTTAAGCCTTAAGCCCTTATATGGCGTAGCTAAATATGAACTCTCCAATCCTCTCTATACCTTCCTTAATCCTCTCCTCCGGCTCGCTAACGAAAGTCATCCTTACATGACCTATACCCATTTCCCCGAAGAAGGCCCCAGGTATTACTACGACCTCCTTCCTATAGAAGAGCCTATTAGCGAACTCCTTATCATCCCTACCCATCCTTTCTAAATAGGGCCTTATATCTACGAAGTAATAGAAAGCGCCTTGCGGTTTTACCGTTTCGGCTTCCGGTAGGTACTTCCTTAATAGCTCACCCATGAGATCCCTCCTACGTTTATAGGTAGGCAACACTACTTCCTTCAAGTATCTATCCTTAACCCCGTCTTGGTAAAATTTCATTAACGCATATTGACCTAAAGTATTAGGGGCTAAGCTAGTATACTGCTTTAACTTCTCCATAGCTTCAATAATCTCCTTAGGCGCTAAGGTGTAACCTAACCTCAATCCAGGTATGGAAGCCTCCTTAGAGAACGTATTTACTACTATAGTTCTCTCCATAGCCCCGGGAAATCCGGGTACCCATACGTTCTCCCCCTCATAAACTATATGCTTATAAGTAGCGTCGTAAATTATCCAGAAATCCCTATCAACAGCGAGATCTACTAATGCCTTTACAAATTCCCTAGATATAATCCTTCCCGTCGGGTTATCTGGGGATAGCAAAATGAAGGCTTTAGTCCTACTAGTTAAGCTAGCCTCTAAGTCCTCCACCCTAGGTTGATACCCCCTCTTCACTAAAGCCGGTATGTGTTTAACTCTACCCCCAGCTAATTTAATGGGCTCGCTAAAACCTACGTAGGTAGGATCTATCAATATTACCTCGTCGTTTTTATTTAGTATAGAAAACAATGCCAATAGTATACCTTCAGTAGCTCCTTCAGTTATTATTATTTCGCTATTCGGATCGTAATAGGTACCGAAGTAGCGCTCTATGTCCTCCGAAATTAGCTCCCTTAACTCCGGTAACCCCTTAGTACCGCAATAACCGACCGCCCTTACGGTTTCATCGTTCAATAACCTACTTATCTCCTCTAATATTTCTTTAGGAGGGGGGAGGCTAGGAGCCCCTCCGCCGAAGGAAATAATACTTCTTTTAGATCTACTTCTATCTAGTAGTGCAGCTATTTGCCTTATAGGCGAGTACCTAATTAGCTCTAATCTATCCGATACAGAAGGCAAAGTAAACACCCAATTTTATTCTTTATCTAAAGGGTAATTTTAAGTTATGGTAAGAGTAGAAACGGTTACTCCTTAGGTCTAGCTCCTTCTAAGTAGATGGCCGGCCTGCCCGGCTCAGAAAGCTTAGCTCTTCCTAAGGGATCATATGAAGGGGCTAAAGCATCCTCTACGACTATGTTTAACCCCACCTCCCGCTCAATATACTTGCTTAACGTCCTAAAAGCCCTTAATTCATACTCCCTATTAGGTATGTTTAACGCCACCCTCCCCTTAAGCGCTTTTTTAACTAGTTCTACCGCCTCCCTCTTATCCTTTATAAAGGGAAGTAGGAGTACTTTACGTACTAACTCCTTAAGGTCCCTCTCCTTAGCCTTCATTATCTCTTCTAGGGCTTTGTATTTCCAATCCTCGCTTCCCACGTAAATGTAAACCCTACCAGTACTCCCTATCCTTACTAGCTTGGTTAACTCTCTTATATCTTCTATAGTCCTCTTAACCGCTCCTACCGCTTCCTCTAACTTTAAATCTACTTCTTCCTCCTTAGCTTTAGGCCAACTTACCTTAGCTACGAAGCCTACTTTACCTAACTTACTCCAAAGCTCCTCACATATGTGGGGTATTACCGGGCTAAGGATCTTAATCCAGTCCTCTAGTATCCTCCTCTTAACCCAGGCTTTCTCCTCCTCCCCTACGTTACAAGCCATCCTCTCGTACTCGTTAAGGTAGTTAAGTACGTTAAAGAAAGCCTCTTGGACGTACTCTCTTAATTTCATCCCCTTAAGACATTCCTCCGAGCTAAGGATGGCCCTATTGAACTTAGATAATAACCACCTACTTTGTAAGCTTAACGAAGTAGGCTTCCTTACTAGTCCTGTAGATATTATGGAATTGGCTAAAGCCCAGAACTGCCTTAATTTATATAAGACACTTAGTACTTCCCTTTCCCTCCAATCTACCGTACTCGAAAGGTCTGCGGCATAAACTATGTAAAGCCTGTAGAGATCCGCGCTGTACTTCCTAGGTATCTCCACTAAGGGCAGTATATTACCTTTGCTTTTGCTCATCTTAACGCCTTCCCTAGTTACGTATTCATTTATGGTTATCATTTTAGGCCATAGCTCTTCAGGAAATATAGCTACATGATGGAATATAAAGAAGCTTAAGTGGTTAGTTACGTGACCTACCGAAGTATGCCTTAAGTCTACAGGGTACCAGTACGTAAATTCGTCCCTAAGGTCTTTAAGTACCTCAGGTGTTATCCCCGTGGACTTAGAGACCTCTCCTAAGCTCCCGATGCCTAGGAATACATAATCGAAAAATTCAGGCTTAAGGGCTTCCGGCTTGATACCGTACTTCCTTATCTTATGTATTATAGTATAGAACGCCATGTAGATGGTGGAATCGCTTAAGGATTCTATTATCCACTCCCTATCGAAAGGTAACCTAGTACCTAGACCCCTTTTCCTAGCTGCCGGTCTTAAGGATAACCAATTGAAGGTATCCACGAATAACTTCCTATACTTAACAGGGTAGATAGTTATCCTATTTAAGGCGCGGAACGCTCTCTCCTTCCATTCCGGATCTCCGTAATTTATGAACCATTGATCTTCTAGGACGGCTACTACTATCCTAGCTCCACATCTACAATGCATAATCAAAGGTGAAGTTTCGTAGACCGTAGAGGCAATCCCCTTATCCTCTAACCACTCCCTTACCTTTAGCTTAGCCTCGCTCACCCTTAAGCCGGCGAAGGGACCGCAATTACCTCCCATTACCCCTTTATAGTACTCAGCTTTGTAAAGTAGCCTGGTAGCTTCCTCTAACTTATCTCTTTCCCTCTGGCTCCTTATCCCTAATTTCTTTACAACTTCAGCTGCAGGCCACTCCCCGTAACCTTCTATCCTTATTACGTTTATAGGCGATAAACCCTCAGCTATAGCCCTAAACTCGCTATTCCTTAACTCCATTAAGGCTATGTAATCATAAGGGGCATGGGCGGGTACGCTATAAACTATCCCTGTAGCTTCCTCATCGTTCACGAAATCTGCCGGTAATATAGGTATCTCCCTACCGTTTACCGGTTCTAAGCAAGTAGAACCTAGAAGTTCCTTAACGTTAATCTCCTCTAATTCCTTTACTTCCTTGAATTGGTAAATTAACTTACTTAAAGCCCTCTTAGAGATTATCCACTTCTCCCCATCGATTAACGCCTTTACGTACTTAGCCTTAGGGTTTACCCATAAGTTAGTTACACCGAATATAGTTTCCGGCCTAAGCGTTGAAGCTACTAAATAGGAATTACCCCACTTAAATTTAACAGCTGTATACTCCTTAACTTCAGGCCTGAATTGATCTCCTCCGGATATATCGTCCTCTCCTACAGCACTTTTATCGTTAGGGCAATATAGTACCGCGTGCTTACCTCTCGTGAGGTATCCTTTCTCGCGAAGCTTTAGGAATTGCCAAGTTACGAAGGCGTTATATTCTGGATCGCCCGTAGAAAATTTCCTCCTCCAATCTATCGAGTAACCTAAGCTTTTGAAATCGTTACTTATGACTTTAGCGAAGAAGTTAGCGACATTCTCGGGTTTTTTAAAGGAAGTTAATATCCGCTTTACCTCCGTATCATCCTTAACGTACAACCTCACGTACGACTCGTACAGCTTTATGGCTTCTCCATCCCCTCTGGCTATCCTAGTGGAAATGGAAGCTATAGGGGTCCCGGTAATATGGAAAGCCATGGGCCATAGGACGTTATAACCCTTCATCCTCATATATCTAGCTACGATATCCCCTATCGTGTAAGTTCTCCCATGCCCTATATGAAGGGCACCGGAGGTATACGGATAAGGTACCGTAATGAAGAACTTAGGCCTAGAGGGATCGGGATCAGCTTCGAATATTTTAGCTTCTTCCCACTTCCTCTGCCATTTAGCTTCTATGGCCCTAAGTTCCTTTAGGAATTCCTCCTCAGCGGATGAAATACTTCCCACTTATAGTCCCTCCTCTAAAGTTAGCCCCTAATTATCTTCTTAAACGGACTATATTTACCTTAACCCCGGCTTAACTACCTCCTATGAGGGAGTTTTTTAACGAGGTAACGTACTATTACACTAGGATCGCTATAGGTTGAAGAGTGAGGGTTGATGGATTTAAAGAAGGAAGTTTACGATCCCCTCGGGTACCTGAAGGAGGAAGTGAAGAGTACTATTAAAGAAGTAATAGGTAAGGAAATAGAATTAAGGAGAGCTCCTAAGGGTTTAGGAGATTACGCCGTACCGTTGGTAAGGGCTATTAAGGGTCAGGGGGAACTCGAAAAGCTTCTAAGCGAGGTTTCAGATAAGCTTTCGCGAGTAAGTGGGATCTCCAGGATCGAGTTAGTTAGGGGCTTCCTTAACATCTCGTTAAATTATCGGGAGGTAGCTAAAGCGGTATTTAAGTCCGTAGACGAACTAGGGGAAAGATACGGTTATAATCCCGTAGCGGAACCTAAGCGAATATTAATAGAGTTCTTAAGCGCTAACCCTATACATCCGCTCCACATAGGACATTTAAGGAACGCACTATTAGGGGAGGCCTTAAGTAAACTACTTAGGTTGAGGGGACATAGCGTCGAGAAGCACTTTTACGTTAACGATGCAGGCCTACAGATTTCAATAGCTGCTTATGGTTTTTCTAAAGTAGGATTTCCGAGTTCCTTAAAGGTCAAGCCCGATGAATACATAGGGCTAATATATTCATGTGTAAACGCCTTACTTACTATTAGGGAGTTAAAGAGGAGATTGGAATATCTTAGGGAAGGTGAAGGTGTAGCCGAGGTAACTTCCGAACTAGATGAATGGACCGCGATAGCTGCTAAGTTAAGAGAGAGGGATCCGGTACTATTCGATAAATTAGCGGATGAACTAAATAAAGAGGACGATCCTAAGTCCAAGATAGCGGAGCTGAATAGGAGGTTCGAAAAAGGCGATTTGGAAGCCGTTAGGTTGGTTAGGGATATGTGTAAGTTAGTAATTAAAGGTTTCAACCTCACCTTAAGGGAATTAGGTATAAGTTTTGATAGTTGGGATTGGGAAAGCGAGGTAACCTTATGGAACGGACTAACTGAAGAGGTAATAAATAGGTTAAGAAGGTGTAAGTACCTACGCTCCGAAGGTGGATCTCTAGTATTAGATGGAGATTCCGCGATAAGGGATACTACTATTAAAGAAGAGCTAGGCTTAACTAGGAAGGGACCCTTACCACCCTTAACTTTAACTAGGTCGGACGGTACTACCCTTTATCCGATTAGGGATGTAGCTTATTCGATCTGGAAGTTCGAGAGGTGTAAAGCTGATATAGTTATAAACGTAATAGGTGTAGAACAAACGTTACCTCAACTATATGTTAAAATAGCTCTATGGTTACTAGGCTATAAAGAGGAGGCAAGGAATTTAATCCATTACTCTTATGAAGCTGTAAAGGTACCGGGATACAGGATGTCAGCTAGGAAGGGACGTTTCATAAGCGTAGATGAATTAATAAGGGAGGCTAAGAATAGGGCCTTAATGGAAATCGAACGAAGAGGACTTAGCTATACTACGGAGAACGTAGGAAAGATAGCTAAGGCGGTAGGTTTAGGTGCTATTAAGTATGCTATACTGAGCGTAGCGCCTAATAAGGTAATTAACTTCGATTGGGATAGGGCTTTGGATTTTAACCGTAATAGCGGTCCCTTTGTACAGTACGCTTATGTAAGGGCTAGTAGTATCCTTAGGAAAGCCGACGTAGATTTAACTATCGATATCGAGCCTCATTTACAAGAGGACTTAGAGAGGGAATTGTTGATAGAGGTAGGGGAATGGCCGGGTCTAGTAGCTAAGGCGGCTGACGAGTTAAGGGTGGATATGATAGCTAATTACGCTTACAATTTAGCTAAGCTCTTTAATACCTTCTACGAAAGGTTACCGGTACTGAGCGCTAAGGGGGATGTTAAACTAACTAGGCTTAAGTTAGTAAAGTGCGTTAAGACGGTACTAGGTAATGCGTTAAATATATTGGGTATAGAGGCCCCTGAGAGGATGTAATTTTAGCGGGGATGTCCACTAGGGAGATAGCTCTAGTAGCTATATTATCCTCGTTAGCTACTACCTTAAGGCTACTTAAGAACTTAACGCTAGGGCCATTACAGTTCATAAATATCCCACTCATTTTCGCTATATTGGCTGGTAGGTTAATTGGTGCCCTGGGGGGAGGTATCGTAGGGGCAACGGGTTTCCTACTTACGGATTTATTTCTGGGCTTCGGGCCTTGGAGTTTAGTAAACGCTTCGGTTAATGGAGTAATAGGATCCGTATGGGGATTACTTAAGGGGAAGAAAATCACTCCTTTAGTCCTAGCTGCTTGCATATATCTCTCCGCATTAAGTTACGATATAATTTCCTCTACGGCCTTTTACTTAATCTTCGGCTTAAACTTAAGGAGCGCGCTTCTAACAGGGTTAATAGGCCTCTTCATACCGGTTTACGGAGGAGGGCTAATAGGAGTAGGGCCTATTACCGAGTTATCTACTACGGTAGTGACCCTAGGACTCATAAGGGCAATTAAAAGGATAAATTTTTAAATAGGAAAAAATTCCTACTTAAAAATATGAGAAAAACATGCGTATTCCCGGTAATTACCCTATTGATCCTAGCGATAGTCAATGCCCTTCCTTCAGGCAGTTATGTACACTTCATATTAATAATAAATTACGGTAACGGCATAAGCGCTCCTTACTGTAAATACGTTAAAGTTAGGCAAGTTAGCTTTAACTTAACGGCACCCTTAGGCGTAACTTTATTTAACGCTACCTTAGCTATGGCTAAGGTTACCTACAGGAAGGGGGTTTACGGAATTTACATTACATCCATTAATGGAGTAAAGGAGAGGATATTATCAAGTAAGGAAGGTTATTCATGGTTATGGTACATCTTAGATAGGACTACAGGCCGTTTCGTACTAGGTCCAGTAGCTTGCGATAAGTACGTTATCAAGGAGGGGGATGTAATTATGTGGAAGTACTCACACTGGAAATTCTAACCGCTGCCCTCAAAGCTCCTTTGAAAGCTCTAACTAGATCCTTAGCTAGGCTAACTAATATCAAATCCCCTTCGTTTAAGTTCATCGATCTCTCCAGTAATGCTGTTAAACTTGGTAGTAGTATTAACCTACCCCCCCTTACCTCCATTATTAAGGCCTCCTCCCCTCCCCCCCTTATCACTTCGTCTCTGACCTCCAATATCCTTAAGCCCTTAAGGCCTCCCTTAAAGTGGAAACATACCCCTTCCTTACCTCCCTTACTTAAAGTTAGAACCTCCTCTACCCTTAACTCCCTCAAGATGTAATCGTATAACCTATGCCCCTTCCAAGTTAATTTACTGCCCCCCTTACTTACCTCTATATAGCCCACTTCCGCTAACCTCCTGATTAAATTCCTAACTCTACCTTCTCCTAAGCCCGTAAGCTTACTTAAGGCATACCTACCTAGTTTACCGTAGGTCTCTAATAAGAACAATATCAATGCCAGTTCCTCTAAACTTAACCTAACGTAATTAGGCTTCATAAGCTTAAGTACTCGAGAGGATCGACTCTACGTACTCCTTTATCCTAGCGATCCCCTCCTTTATATTCTCCACGTTGGTAGCGAACGATAACCTTAAATAACCTTCGCCTCCCCTATCTGGAAAGGCCGTACCAGGTAAGGTAACTACTTTAACTTCCTTAAGAATATTAAGGGCTAGGTCCTCGGTAGTTAGTTTAACCCTATCAAGTATTTCCTTAACGTTAGGGAAGATATAGAATGC
This sequence comes from Thermofilum sp. ex4484_15, assembly GCA_002254595.1. Classification (GTDB taxonomy): domain Archaea; phylum Thermoproteota; class Thermoprotei; order Thermofilales; family EX4484-15; genus EX4484-15. Next base: position 421 of record NJEH01000004.1, on the reverse strand, counting down.
CCCCCTAGGTTTAACTACCTTGACCCCGGGTATCGATTTAAGTAAATTATAAATAACGTCCCTCCTCCTCTTGAATTCTCTAATTCTATCCTCTATCACCTCCCTCGGCCCCTTAAGAGCTACTACTCCTGCCCTTTGTATGAAACCAGGGGTACAAGAGAAGGTATTTAGCGCTATAACGGACATCCTCTCTATTACCTCCCTCCTAGCTATGACGTAACCTAGCCTCCATCCAGTCATGCTAAAGGTTTTAGAGAAGCCGTTTACGTATATTACATAATCCCTCCAATCCGGATCGGAAAGTACGCTAACGAAATTACCCTCGTAAACGTACCTATCGTAAATCTCATCCGATAATACTATTATACCCTTCTCCTTAGCTAGGTTCAGGATACCCTTTAAATCCTTAGGATCCATTAAG
>NJEH01000043.1 GCA_002254595.1 Thermofilum sp. ex4484_15 | reverse complement strand
GCCGTTACCTCGGAGAAGGGAGCTATTGCGGAATTCGTAGCGCCCTTACCTCACGCCTACGAACCGGGTGAGGAGGGCGCCTTTACCCTAATGGCTGCTGAATTAATGCCTAAAGGTAACATAGTCATATTGAGTGTAGAGGCTCCCTTCGACCACTACCATGGTATGTGGGAGACGAGCTACCACGGAGTATCCCTAGACGGCCCTCAGTTCGTTAAGAACGTAGTACTTTGGGGAGTTGGGATCTTAGGTAAGAGCGGTTAATACTTTAATTTATTTTCTTTTCGAATCCTTAAAGAATTCTTCGTTAATTAACGGTACTAAGGCCATTAGGACTCCGTGTATATAGAGGTCCTTCCTGAGTAAAGCCTTCCTCGTAAAAAACCCTATAGCCCCTTCTTTAAATTTAGTACCCTTAGTTCCCACTATCTCGTCCATTACCTCCCCTAACTCCTTACCCTTCATTAACTCCCTTAAAATACGGGAAGGGCATTCAAAGAGCCCAGAAGTCCCAGTTCCTAAACGCCCGTCCTTACTTACTATAGCTACGAATCCGAAGTTATAATACTTACCCCAGAGCTTAACTATACCGCCCTCTATCCCTACTCCGTAATCGCTGGAGGGCACCTTATTTAAAGCCCTTAACGCCCTATTTAAAGCCCCTCGTTTGACTTCCTCGCCAAAGGGTTGCCGGGGAACTCCGCTATCTACTCTTACCCCTACTACCTCTACCCTACCGAATATCCTCCCGAAAGCTTCCTTTACGGCTTCTATCTTAACGGGATTTAAGGAACCTACGACTACCTTCAATGTTACCCTCCCCTTACGCTATCTTTAACTTACCTCCCATTAACTTAAGATTTAGGTAGGGGAGCGTGAAACTAGTAAAATTAGCAATCCTTTCGCTAGTAGCTATAGCGGTAATTAACCAATGGGCTTGGGGTAGCGGTACTAAATTAATTTACCTAATAAGGATTAACGGATCCATAGATGCGGGTAGCTCTGATTTAATAAAAAGGGGATTGAGAAGTGCATCTTTAGATAACGCTAGCTACGTAGTTATAGCTTTAGATACGTACGGCGGTTACCTAAAGTCCATGGACGAAATAATAGATAGCATACTTAGATCGAAGGTACCAATAATAGTATATGTAGGACCCGCTGGAGCTAAAGCCGAATCCGCCGGCTCTTACATAGCAGTAGCAGCTAATTACTTAATAATGCATAAATTGAGCACCATAGGTTCAGCTAGCCCCGTCTTCCTTTACCCAGTAAGTAGTACGGAAAGGGAAAAGGTAGCTAATTATTTAGTTAAGAGGATGGAAACCTTAGCTAAAGCTAGGGGTAGGAACGTTACCGCTTGTAAGTTAATGATAATTAAGAACTTAAACTACGATGCTAGTGAGGCCTTAAGGTTAGGGATCGCTAATTACGTAGTAAATAACCTAACGGAAGGCTTAACTAAGCTAGGTTTAAGAGATGCTAAGATAGTAGAATTAAAAGCGGATTGGAGGGCTAAGTTACTCTCGCTATTAAGCGATCCGACGGTCATATGGTTAACTTTTGAGGCCGGGATGTTCATGATAATAGTTGATATATTCCATACTACAGCTCTATTAACCGGTTTAGGCGTACTACTTATAGCCCTAGCCCTCTTCGGGATAGGGGTTATAGGCGTAGATTTACTTGCCGTAATCGCTTTGGTAATAGGCTCGGCCTTCATAGCCATAGAGCTCATCAAGCCGGGAATTCAGCACCTTTACATACCAGGCTTAGCTTCCTTCTTACTGGGCCTCCTACTGGCTTACCAGGGGGAACCTTACGTCCGCCTCGGCTCCTTTCAAGTTAGTTTAATAGCCCTAGCTCTCTTCGGCATGGGGTTAGGAGGTTTCTATATGTACAAAATAAGGGGGGTCCTTAAACGTAGATCTACCTTCCACGACGTCTCCAAATTAGTAGGTAAGAGGGGTATCGCGAAGACCGATATGAAGCCTTACGAACCTGGGGTGGTGCTAGTAGATGCGGAAACTTGGACGGCTCTCTCGGAGGATGAAGTAAAGGAAGGTGAAGAGGTAGAAATTATAAGGGTAGATGGCATGAAGTTAATAGTAAGGAGGGTAAGGAGTAAATGATGTGGACGTTAACCTATCAGGCCTTAACGCCGGAGTCCTTAGCCTTAGCTTTCTTCATGGCCTTAATAATCCTAATACTTATAGCTATGGGGGTTAAAAGGGTGAACGAATATGAAAGGTTAGTGGTCTTTAGGTTAGGTAGATGTATAGGGGTTAAAGGGCCAGGGATAGTATTCATTGTACCCTTCATAGATACCGTCCAGAGGGTAGACCTTAGGGAGAACTTCATAACAGTACCTCATCAAACTTGCATTTCTAAGGATAACGCTCCTATCGATATAGATTTCCTCATCTACTATAAGGTAATGGATCCCATGAAGAGCGTCTTGCAGGTGAGGAACTTCGAAGGGGCATGCGTAGGCATAGCTACTACTACCCTTAGGGCGGTAGTAGGGGATATAATGTTAGATGAAGTACTGGCTAAGAGGGATTACATAAATAGCGTACTAAGGACCAAGTTAGATGAGGTAACTGAAAGATGGGGGGTAAAGGTAACTAGCGTGGAAATAAGGGAAATTAAGCCCCCTAAGGAAGTACAGGAAGCTATGATTAAACAAATGGCGGCCGAGAGGACTAGGAGGGCTATGGTAACGGAAGCTGAAGGTAAAAGGGAGGCCGCGATAAAGATAGCTGAGGGGGAGAAGCAAGCAGCTATTTTAAGGGCCGAAGGGGAAAGGCAGGCGGCAATACTTAAAGCCGAGGGTTACTCTAAAGCTTTGGAAATACTTTATAAGGTAGCTAAGGGAGTAGATTCTAAAACCATGACCCTTCAATACTTAGAGGCACTTAAGGCTATAGGTTCTAGCCCCTCGACCAAGTACGTGCTCCCCTTAGAGTTCACTTCGTTAATTAGCCCTATAAGGGAGCTATTGGAAAGGGCAGGAAGGAAGGGGGAAGGAACTTAGCTTAGGGAGGTTAATAATAACGCGTAAAGGAATACGGAGACTAGCGTAGAGATTATCACGGCGTTAGCTATCGCTTTTACGTCTAGATCGTACTTAACTGCTATTATGAAATTAGTTACCGCTAATGGGGCGAAGGCTTGAATTAAGGATACCCCGTACTCTAACTTCCCTAACTTAACGAAAAGGGTATTGAGGATCGTTAGGATAAGGGGTAAAGTTGAAAACTTAATGAAGGTAAGTGGCAAAGCTAATTTTAACGAATCGCTGCTTACCCCCCGGTATCCTATGAAGGCCCCTAATGAGAAGAGGGCTACAGGTAGGGCTGAGGAGCCTAGCGAATTTAAGAGAATATCTATCGTCTTCAATTTAGGAAGACCTAATAAGGATAACAACGCTCCTAGTGAAGTGGATATAAGAAGGGGATCCGCTAACGATCTGCTCAACGGTAGCCCGCTTGATTTCCTTATTAACCAAATACCTAAAGTAAATACCAATAGGTTATAGGCTAAGCTATTCACTATGGCTATCGATAGGCCTTTATTACCGAAGGCGAAATAAGATAGCGGATAGCCTAGGTAAGCTACGTTACCGAAGACGCCCATGACGGATAAGCAGGATCTTAGCGGTTCCTTCACCTTAGCTAGAGTAGTTAAAGCGTATATTAGGCCCATCGATAACGCTATCGTTATGAAGTTTAAAGTAACCACCTTTAAATAAATAGGCGAGAACCTAGTGTTCCAAAGGCTCCTTATTATCAAGGAAGGTAAAGCTACGTAATAAGCATAGGAATTGAGTTGTTGAACCCACTCCCCTACCTTCTTATTCGCTATGGAAGCTAGCCAACCAACTCCTACAATCCCGAAGACCGGTAATAATACTTCTAGGGGTAACGTACTCATCATCCCTTAACTAAGCTAAGGGGCTTAATTTAAATGTAAGGGATAAAAAGGGTTTACTGAAAGAGTTTACCTGGTGATCGGGACGTGGGTAGAGGAGCAAAGGGTATCGAAGTTAACCAACTTCCCTACAAAGTAACGGTATATATAAATGGACAAGTTTTAATACCGGCCAATTTAGTTAAGAGGCTTAAGCTTGGAGGGGCTTCCTACGCAAGGATAACGATAGCGTACCAGGGGAGGAAAATAGTTATCGATAGGGCTAAACTATTGAGGACAAGGCATACTTTTTCGAGACAATTCACGCTCCCTAAGCGTATAAGGATGGAGACAGGTATTAAACCTGGGGACATACTGGAAGTGCTCGATATACGAGCGGTTAGTTAACCTTTAAATTTTTATGAAGATTTTCGAAGAACCAAGGATAGCATTTCTCGTAAGCTAACCGATCCCGGATTAGGTATAGCTAATTCCTTCTGGAAAACTTTAAGTACATATGGAGTACTATTTCCCTCTGTGATCGGTATGGACCCCCCATCTCGTACGATAAGCGTAGCTATCCCCAGGGAATTAGATGTAAACGCTATAGTAAGCTCGCCGCCCGAGGAATTACCTTACCCCCCTCCTAGCTTAGACCACGTAGACCATGTAGTATTTACGGCGCTTAAGGGCTATCCTCAATTAGCCGCCGATCATCTACTTCATCCCGAAATGAGGGGTAAGCTTATGGAAGTAATAAGGGGGATCGTGAGGAGGTTAAACTTCGAGTTCAGGAGGAACTACCTTAGCCCTGACGATGACCAAGTTACCTTAAAGAAGAAGATCCTAATTAGGGCTAGAGCTTACGAAGTACTTTTGGAGATAGCTATAAATTTAATTGGAGCTGAAAGGGTTAAAGTAGGGTTCGGCGAAAGGGAGACCGAGACCTGCTTAAAGTACATCGAGGAAACCCTTAAGGAATGGGAGGGCATAGAGAGAGAGGAGAACTCCGATACCCCAATAGTTAAGGCGGTAATAAACAAGATAATAAAAGATATGAAGAAGGTAATGGCAGGGGATCCTAAGGGAAGGGTAGGGATGGTAGCTAAGATGGGACAGGAAATAGAAGCTAAACTCGATGAGAATAACTTATCATCGAGTTTCTTAAAGGCGTGTAAGGAGGTAATTACAGGTAACGTTTACTATAAAATGGTACTTAACGGTATATGTAAATTCGGTAACGATTACGCTATAGGGTTGAGGTGGTTAAGACACCTGGGTTACGTCCAAGTCTCTACTAACCCGGTACTAGCAGCTATAGCTTATAGGGATGACCCTTCGCTTTGGGATAAGTTTAAGGAAACCGTTAAGATGAGGAAGGACCTATTGAAGGATCCGGAAGCTAATGCCGACGAACTAGCTATGTTAGCCACTATTATAGCTTTATGGCCTAATTTAGAGGTATTCAGGCCTATAGCCGTGATCTCCGACCAACGGGACGGTATGATAAGTTACCAATTGAACCCTAACGTAGCTAATAGCGTAGAGGGTAGCATGAAAGACGCCCTTAAGATATACCACGAAGTACAGGAATTCATGAAGAAGTATGACGGCTATTTACTCTGGGGGTACAGAGATGTGGAGGACAAGGGTAGGCCTAATATAGTATTTAAGGTAGCGGGGAGCAGTCCCGCGGCCATAGAGATAACTAAGAAATTCAACGAGATAGGGATAGGTACGAACAATACCATAACCTTTAGTGTAAGCCAGGAGGCAACTTTAATACTAGCCGCTATGGAGGGGATGGCTAAAGCGGTAAGGAAGGGAATTAAGGTAACTCAGGTTTATGAAACTAACATGGGAGGTAGGTTAGAGGATCATCTAAGGGAGGTAGAAGCGGAGAAGTTAACTAAAGAAGCTTTAAGGGAGCTAGGTGAAAGGGAGCTAAGGGAATTAGCTGAGAAATTAGGGGCTTTAGAGGAATACGAAAAAGCCCCCTCGCTAGACGAAAAGATAAGCGTAGTTTGCTCTAGGAAATACTTAAGGCCCATAACTAAGGAGGCCTTCGCGGAGTTCTTAGCTAAGGCCGGGGTAAGAGGTAATACCAAGGAGGAGGTAATGGAGTACCTTAAATCATTAGAGACGGACATAAGCTACGCCGGTACTTTCGTAGCTAAAAGAGTATACTGGATATTCTTCAGCCCGGAGAATAGGCCTAAGTGGCTAGCTTACTTAATAAGGAAATACGGCCTCACCCCGGAGCAAGCAGAAGATATTATGGGGAAAATCGATGTACTACCGGCTTCTAAGAGGAAACCAATGGATACTTACTTGACTTTAGCTAGGAGGAACATGACTAATACTGAGTTCCCCAACCATCAATTAGCTGTACTTGAGGAATCCATGAAGGAGGGCTTTAACTTAGCGGATTACGAAGATGCCGTACTTAAACCCTTGAATAATGAAGTGCTTAAGAGATTAATGAAATTGGAGGACTTTAAGAGGGCTTACGAATTAACACCGGAGCTAATTAAGACCTTAAGGGAAGTAGGGATAGAGGGGGACTTCGGGACGGGAGGGCTAAAACCGGAGGAGTGGGGAAACTTCGGGCCTACCGTTAAAACTATGACTGAATTCACCAAGGCTTACGAGGAATTTAAGAGGAAGGTAGTGGAGAAAGCGAAAGAGGTAATTTCTTAGACCCGGTGGATATAGTGGAGGGAGGACCTACTTACCTAGGTTCCATACCCCATCCTGCCGTAGGGATAAGGGTACCTGAAATATTATTAAAAGGTATCTTAAACGCCTTTAAGGAAAGGAGTACCGTAGGGGGCTTAATGTTATCCTTTGGTAGGGAGACGGCTCCTGAATATGTGATTAATGCTCCTCCAGGCAAGTACGAAATCTCCATGGGACATACAGGTACCTCTATTAAGAAGTATATTACCATGGCCGCGAAGCGTTCGAAGGAGGAAGGCGTCACGGTAGAGATAGAAGGAGATCATTTAACCGTAACTAGCTCCTCAGCTAAGGCCGTTAAGAGGATCTCGGGAGTAGAGGTTAAAGGGAGGTTAAGCCGCGAGGAGGTGAGGAAGTCGTTAAAGTACATTAAGGACGAAATAGATGAGGCCCTTTCTACGGGCCACATTAATGCATTTACCATAGATACTTGTGATTTAATAAGGTACGAGGTGGAGGAGTTAAGCGAAAGCGAAATTAAGGAGTTATTTTGGATGGAGTTTCCAGGGGGGGAGGGTAGGTCGATAATTAATAGGTACGCTAGGAAGTTATTCGCTTTCGAGGGCCCTACCGGCAAGTACTTTGAGGTACGCTTCAAGGAGATAGACGTAATGAGGGCGGCGTTAAAGTTTAAGGACAGCCTGGAAGTAGGCCTTAAAATATATAATTATATAAAGGAGAACTTAGGTAAGGTATTCGGGTTAGAGATAGCGTTAGATGAAACCCCTTACTTAACTGAACCCAAGGAGCTACTGTTTTATTTAGATGAATGGATTAGAATGGGCGGGCATGTAAACTTCGTAGCCCCAAATATAGGGTTTAAGAAAAGGGAGGACTATAAGGGGGATTTAAG
>NJEH01000042.1 GCA_002254595.1 Thermofilum sp. ex4484_15 | reverse complement strand
TAGTCATAGATGTAAGGGATTTCGAACCTGAAGGGGAGGAAGGGATATGTGGTTTTATTAGCGAAGTTTGTGAAATAGGTTGGAGGAGGATTATAGCTTACAATTTTAAGGGGCAGAGGAATTTCGGAGCGGGCTTAATCGCTAAGGAAGGAATTAGGATAGATGTGTACGGTAGGGTAGGGGATTGCTTAGCTGCCTTCGCAGACGGTCCTTCCTTTTACGTACATGGTAGTGTTCAGGATTCCGTAGCTTACTGTTTTAGGTCCGGTAGGATAGTAGTCTATGGAGATGCGGGTAAAGCCTTCGGTTATGGAGCTAAAGGAGGGATAGCCTTCATCTTAGGGGATCTTATGGACCGCCCCTTCATCAACGCGGTGGGTAGCGTTAAAGCTGTCATTAACGGCTCGTGTTTAGATTACTTAGGGGAATCCTTTATGGCTGCTCACGGCTTTATAATATTGAACGGTATTAAATTGGATGATGAAGGTAACGTAGTTGAACGCGATGCTCCTTATCAAGGCGGTAACCTCTTTTCATTAGCCGCTGCTGGAGCGGTTTACATAAGGGATCCTAGGAGGATCGTGGGGGAGGATCAACTTAACGGAGCTAAGGTAACCGATATAACTTATGAAGATTGGCGCAAAATACTACCTTTATTAAAGGAGAATGAAAGACTCTTCGGGATAAAGGTAAGCGACTTATTAAGGGTAAATGGGGAACTTAGGGATCCGAGGGAAGTTTACAGGAAAATAGTACCGGTAGAAGTACGTGCTCTAACTAAGTACGAAGGGTTGTAGAATGATAAGAGTAATAGTATTAATTAAGCAGGTACCAGATCCCAAGGTAAGGGCGCGGTTAAAGGAGGACGGTACGGTGGATAGGGAAAGGGTTAGGGCGGTCATGAATCCTTACGATAGGAATGCCTTAGAAGAGGCCTTAAGGTTAAAGGAAGTAATAGGAGCTAAAGTAATAGCCATATCCATGGGACCACTTAAAGCGGAAAGCGTACTAAGGGAGGCTTTAGCTATGGGAGCCGATGAAGCTATATTGCTTTCCGATCCTATGTTAGCAGGCTCTGATACTTTAGCTACTTCCTATGCTTTAAGTAAGGTCATTAAGATGTTAGGTAATTATGATCTAATATTATGCGGTATGGAAACTACTGATGGTAATACCGGTCAAGTAGGCCCAGAGGTAGCTGAGCACTTAGGTATACCTCACGTAACCTACGTAGAGGATTTTGAATTAAGGAACGGATATTTATTAGTTAAACGCTTAATAGAAGGAGGGTACCAATGGCTAAAAGTTAGATTACCAGCTTTATTAACTATCACTAATACCGCTAACGAACCTAGATGTAGTACGTTCGAGGGAGTTATTAGGGCCCTTAAGAAGAACGTAAGGAGATTATCGTTAGAGGAGACGGGGATAGAAAAAGGGAGGGTAGGGCTGATAGGTTCACCTACTAGGATAAAAGAGGTAAGGAGGGTTAATTTACGTAGGCGTAGGTATATAATCAGGAAGCCATCGGCTAAGGAGGCCGTAGAGGAATTATTAAGGGAGCTGAGTTCGAAGGGCATTAAATTGGTGATGAACGGTGGTTAATAAGTCCGGAGGAGTATTAGTATACGCGGAATGCAAGAGGCGTAAGCTAAACAGGATTACCTTAGAGCTCCTAAGCGCCGGTAGGTACTTAGCCGGTAAATTAAATAGCGAAGTTTCAGCCGTATTGATAGGCTATAAAGTAAGGGAATTAGCGAAGGAGTTAATATGCTACGGAGCAGATAGGGCTTACGTAGTTGACCATCAATCGTTCAGGTATTACGTACCATTAACTTATGCTAAGGTAATTGCAGATCTAATAATAAGTAGCGAGCCAGAAATAGTACTCTTCCCAGCTGATAGCATAGGAAGGGATTTAGCTCCGAGGGTAGCTGCTAAGCTGAATACCGGGTTAACGGCCGATTGTATAGAGTTGGATATAGGAGATTACGAAGATCCGATAAGCGGCAGGCATTATGAGAAACTCCTATATCAGGTAAGGCCGGCTTTTAGCGGCGACATAATAGCTACGATAGTAGTACCGGAGAGGAGACCTCAAATGGCTACTGTAAGGCCCGGTAGCTTTGATCCCCTACCTAGGGATTTAGGGAGGGAAGGGGAAATAGTAGCCATACCTGTTAACTTAGGAGGAGAAGGAGGTGTTATGGAAGTCATTAAGGTCGTAGAGGAAGAGTCCAGCACCGATTTAAGGGATGCTAAGATAATCGTAAGTGGAGGTAGAGGAGTAGGAGGGCCTTATGGCTTTAAATTATTAAGGGAGTTAGCTAAGGAGTTAGGGGCCAAACTAGGTGCTTCCAGAGCCGCCGTGGAGGCTGGTTGGATTTCCTATTCCCACCAGGTAGGGCTTACTGGCCAAATAGTTAAGCCTAAGATATACATAGCTTGCGGAATTTCTGGGGCCATTCAGCATATAGTAGGTATAAGGGAAGCTGGGGTAATAATAGCCATAAATAGGGACCCTGATGCGCCTATATTTGATTACGCAGATTACGGTATAGTAGGGGATTTATTCGAAGTAATACCTGCGTTAATAAGCAAGATTAAGGAGGTAAAATGTAATAAATAATAACCTTTGTTCCCCGCCTGTGTGTACTATGCTTTGCTTTATATTGTCTTCTAGGAAAATACGTAAGAGGCTTAATACCCATTTCGTTACTTCGAGGGAGGTGAATTTGCCCGAGCAATATCAAGGAAGTTAATGGAATAAATCGTAACATGCCTAAGAATATCAGGTGTACGTGTTTCTAAAGCTTAAATCTTTCCTAACTTTTTAATTTCTCTTCTAGGTAACGCTTAATGTAATCTCCGAAGAAGAACCAAATCGCGAAAATAGCTATCGATATCCCTATGCCCTGGGAGAGGCCTACGATTAAGGAAGTTTTAACCTCCGGTGAGAGCGCTGAGATATCTATTAAAAATGCCGTTAAAATTAAAAAGGATATTAAAAACATATAGCTCTTAAGTTTAGTTTCAAACTTTATGTAATTTATCAGGAAACTAAAGAGGGCTAATATTGCGGTAGCGATTACTAGTATACTAGCCATCCTACCGAACGTAGCTAAACCATCTAGGAAAGCGCTCCTATAAGCGCTAGGTAAAAGTAGGTTTGCCGTTACCATGGTCCCTATTAATGCTATTCCTAAGTCCCCCATGCCTATTATTAACTTAGAGGATGAAAGGGGTAAGGGCCTACCTAATAACTTCCTTAACCCTTCATCTAATTTTACGAAGTTAAGTAATTTCATTAGGTAAGTACGTGCTATCTTCCAAACTACCACTAATATCGTTAAAGTCAATAGAGTGAGAAGGATCTTAGGAGTTACATAAGCTATTTCCTTCACTATTTCCTCTAGCCCCTGACTTACAGCCCTAGGTATTTCTACCATCCTTTAAACTCCCAATAATATTGTAACTATCCTATATATAATATATAAGGTAAGTAAACTGAAGGTTAATGCCATAATGCGTAAGGTCATCATTAAGGCCTCCTTAGAGAGTTCTAATGAGGATTTATATCCTAAGACGCTCACTGAGTAAAGGGTATTAGCGTAATTACGAGCCGCCTCCTCAGGAACTATCGCTACCTCAGGTATAGTAAGAAAAGCTATCGTTAAAGTAATTATCTTAAGTAAACTAACGCTCACCGCTAAGGGGAGATAATATTCCCTACCTAAGCTACCTATTAAGGTACCTACTAGTTGACCTATCCCTCCTAACATCATTAATAATGAAGAAGCCCTAATGGAGCCTAGTTCGTTAAGGTATCTAGCGTAAAGGAAGCCCCCTAGAAAGCCCGAAGCTGTAGAGAAAAAGGAAGTATATGCGGAAATACCTAATTGAGCGAGGGGATTATAGGCTATCAAGATTAAAATAGGGGTTAAAGCGTCAAAAGCTAAAGAAAACCTATAATGCTTAAAACTGGCCTTACCCCAGAAAAGGGATGCGAATACACTTACGGTGGTACCTATTAACCCTATCATGGTTACCCAGTAGCTCTCTAAGCTTAAGCCTTTGATTAATACAGCTACCCATAGTATGCTAAGTAAGCTAGATGAAGCCACATAAAGGACTTGGAAAAGCGATATTGAATATATCCTGCTTACGGCTTTAACCGAAGGAGGTAGTACCTTAGGTAATTCTATCTTAGGTAATGAAATTATAGCTGTGGAGACTAAACCTATAAGCGAACCATAGGTGAAGCAGTAATAGAATCCTACCTCCTTTCGGGAGAGAAACACCGTAGCTAAGAAGTAACCTAGTATGCTAGAGAGAGACGCTAATGAGCTCCTCTTGGACGTGACGTCCCTAATTCCTCTCTCATCGAAACAACTGAAGATTATATTGTTGATCTGAAGGGAGATAAGTACTGAAAAGAGGTTTTTAATAGCATAAACGATTATAAGGCCCGGAAGCGAGGTTAAGAAGGGTACTATTAGCCATGTTAATCTCTCGAAAGCATGCGGTATTACGAGGTTAGCTTTAGAACTAGAGGATAATAAATGCGGGTCCTTGAAAAGTAGGTAACCTATTATTATTGCTGGGAGCGATGAAATAAGCACAATAAAGGACATAGTACTGGCACCATAACCTAACGAAGCTAAGTAGGTTAAGAATACCCCATTGGTAAGGGATACGTAAATGTAGGCTAATAAAGCCTCCAGTATCAATGCTAGTTTTAGCACAGGCATACCACCATGACTTCGTTCCCTCGGAATGTCGTTCAGGTAGGGACGTAGTTTAAGATTGTAATCAGTTAGCCTTAAAGATATCAGCACTGGTGTCTTACATCATCCGTTATCAGAAATACCAACCTTCATCCTCTTAACTTATATCTTCTTCCCTCCTTTAAAATTATTCGTTCTGAAAATAATTTAATTCTCAGATAGTATTTAGAAAGCGATGGATAGAAAAGCGGTAGCTTATATAGGAGGCTTCGAAGTTAGAGAGAAGGCTTACTATGAGTTAGTAAACTATGCTAAAGAAAAGGGGTTTAAATTGGAAAAAATATTCTTAGAGGAGGAAGCCGGTTCCTTCGATGAACTAATGAATTACTGTCTTAGGAAGGGGTTGAAAGTAATACTAGTAACCGACCTAAGTTCCCTAGGTACAACCCTTAAGGAAGTAGTTAATAGGTATGAAGCTTTATTAAGAAGGGGCTTTAAGGTAGTGAAAGTTAAAAGCGAGATAAGCGACGTAAGGGATGAGGAATTACTTAAAGTACTTAAGTGGGTACTTAAGGTAGAGCACTCCATAATAGTTTACAAGACTAAGAAGGGACTGGAAAGGGCTAGGAGTTTAGGTAAACCTATAGGTAGGCCTAGGAAGCCTCTCCCTAAGGACGCTATTTTAGAGCTTTACCATAAGGGATTATCGGTAAGTAAAATAGCTACTCTTTTCGGGGTATCTAGGGCTACCTTATATAGGAGGTTAAAGGAGTGGCGTGCTTTACCTAATATTGAGAGGAGTTAATGACAAGTTTACTTATTAAGGTTATACGGACTTTAATAAACACTTGTAGTTCTCAAACTGCGCATTAAGTTCAGATACTTGCTCCCTAATTTTTCCTGCCTTACGTTTTAGCGCAGTACCCCTAAGCGCCGGTAGGTAACCGATCAATTCCTCTACTAGTTCGTCGAAGTTCTCCGAGAACCCTAACAAAATATTATTTAATTTATATAGTAACTTAAGTAACCCAATGTATCCTTCATAAATACTACTTAAGGCATTACATAGAGTTAGGAAAGCTACCGTATCTAACCTACCGGATGCCTTTATTTCTTCTATCGCCCTCCTTAACTCGTTAAGACGCTTAAAGAGCTCCTGAAGTTCCATTTCGGAGCTCATAGGTAGATCTACGTGATACATTTATTTTAATTAACTCCTATTTTATCACCTCTATCTTGACAGTATCCGTGGATCCCTCCCTAAGTCCTATGGTGTATATTACTATATCTCCGTAAGATAGATAACCCTTTTCCTTTAACAGCCTTATGAGCTTGGAGAAGCCCTCCCTATAATCCACTCCCTCTACGAAGTAGGGGTAAACTCCCCATAATAGGGATATCTGTCTCGCAGTAACTATGTCGTTAGTAACTACATATATAGGGGCTCTCGGTCTATATCTAGATAGCCTACCCGCAGTAGCACCTCTCCTACTGAAGGCTACTATTTTAGCATTGATGGAATCGGCTAGGAAGGTTATTCCTTTAGCGAACTTATCATAAATAGTTTCGCCCCTCCCTTCTACCCTTACGCTCAAATCCTTCTCCCCTTCTAGTATGATGCGCCTTAACCACTGTACTGCCTCTATAGGGTATTTACCCACGGCGGTTTCGTCGGCCAATAGTAGGGAATCCACACCACTTTGAACAGCGGTCATGACATCTACTACTTCCGACCTAGTAGGTATGGGCCTCTCCACCATGGATTCAAGTAATTGAGTAGCTAATATTACAGGCTTGCCCCTAGTTACGCACTTAGAGATTATCTCATTCTGTAATCTAGGTACTTTCTCTAAACTAAAGTGCATTCCGAGGTCTCCTCTAGCCACTAGTACGGCATCGCTTTCTTCAACGATTTCGTCTAAGTTCCTTACTGCTGATTTAGTTTCTACTTTAGCTATGATCCTTATTTTCTCTCCTCCCCTATCCTTAAGTATACCTTTAAGTGTAACTATATCGTCCCTCTTCCTAACGAATGAAATAGCTAAATAATCTAAGCCCTTATCGATGCTAAATTCTATATCCCTTAGGTCTTTTTCGCTTAAAATAGGTAAATCAAGCTCCTTCCCCTTTACCGCTAGGGTCTTACCTCCCTCTATCGTACCGTCGTCCATAGCTATACACAAGGCCTCTTCTACTCTTACCTCCCTAATGTTAAGCCTTAACCTCCCTCCGCCTACGAAGATTATATCCCCTTCTTCGAGCTCGGAGAAAAACTTCTCAATAGGTACTGGAACCTCTCTCTTAGAAGCGTCACCTTTATTGCCTAGCTTTAACTTAATTGCATCGCCTTTAACCACCTTAAAACTTGTTACTTCGCCTATCCTTACCGTAGGACCTCTTAAATCGCCTATGATAGGTAAATATTTACCTATTTTAGCCTCTATACTTCTTATGATCTCTATAGTCCTCGCCTTCTCCTCTAACGTACCATGGGAGAAATTAAGCCTGAAAGCATCCACGCCCTCCTTAGCTAACCTGTAAATGGTATTTAAATTATCAGATGAAGGTCCTATAGTAGCTATTATTTTCGTCTTCCTAACCATCTTTATCCTAAGCATCATTAGGGGGAACGTTAATTAAAAACCTATCTAAAGTGAGCAAAATAGGTAGGGCTGTTTATGTTAGTAGGAGGGGTAGATGAAGCAGGTAGAGGTCCAGTAATAGGGCCTATGGTAATAGCCTGCGTAGTATGCCGGGAAGGCGAGCTTAAATTGCTTAAGCGCTTAGGGGTAAGGGACTCTAAAGCCCTTACTCCCTTGAGAAGGAGGATCCTATACAAAAGTATAGGTGAGGTGGTTTCGGAAATTAAAGTTTAAGTGGTAAG
>NJEH01000041.1 GCA_002254595.1 Thermofilum sp. ex4484_15 | reverse complement strand
CTAACAATCCCCTTTCTAGCAGTTCCCTTAGGAATTCGTAATTTAGTTCGTAAGTTTTCTTACTTTCTCCTATTAGGCCGTAAACGAAGTTTAAACCGGGTAGTAACTCAGGTAACCCATTGTATCCCCTTAGCTTACCTACTTCATTAAGTAACTTTATAGCCTCTATGGCTTCCTCCGGGTACACCTTAAGGTTATTTAATTTAATTACCTTTGGATCGGCGCTCTCTACCCCTAAAGCTGCTACGTCGCCTGGGGTATGATATTTAACTATTATCTTGCTAATCTCCCTTGATTCCTCTCTATAACGAGCTAAAGTGCCGGGATTTACGTTATCTATGTGTAATACCTTCAAGTTGGGGGCTATATTCCTTATACCTTCGAAAAGTTCCTTGATAGCCTTTACGTTAGGCTTAGGGAATTCCTCCCTACCGGTATCCTTAGCCATGTACGAGTAAATATCAGGCTGTCTTCCTAACCTGAAGTTTCTAATTCCAAGGTCGTAAAGGGCTTTTATCTCCCTTAGTATTCCTTTAACCGATCTGAAAATAACCCTACCGTATAATGGTTCTATACAGAAGGAACAACCACCTTTAATGTACCTAGGGCATCCCCTAAAGGTCTCTATCTCGACTATTAAGTTAAAACCGTAATTTGGATGATCTAGTACTATTTTAGCACCCTTAGCTGCAAATTCGTCTATTAATTCGTAACTCTCCCTTAGCCTAAAGGGATTTACTTTTTCCAGCGAGAATTTCTCCTTTATTAAATCATGAATTACCAACTCTATATCTCCTTTAACTATTAGATCGAAATAGCTCTTAAGCTCGGTAGGTAAGGAAGCTACCTTCCCTCCCTCTAATCCCATGCCGAACCTAGCTACAGGTCCTCCCAATACCTTTAAGGGCCTTTCTAATAACTTAGCCCATAATTCCAGTTCATCTAAAGTTATAGGAGTACCACCTAGGTATTTTCCAGGTACAGCTACCCCGGCTATGAATATTACGAGCTTAGCTCCTTCAGCTATCCGTAAAAATTTCTTCACGTCTTTCCTTACTTCATCCACCGTAAAGTAGATTACTTGAGCACTAGGTAAGCAATGCCATATAGCCCCAGCTACATATCTAGCGTATACGTCCAAGTAAGGGGGGACACCCAATCCTGCTGGTTCGTCCGTATAGCCGTCTACTATGACAAATCTATTCATGAACTACCCTAACTTCCTCTATGCGAGGCCCCTCCTTGCCTCCGTGGCTCAGGGAGTAAACTACAAACCTACCGGGCCCCTCTATCTCCTTAAACTTCTCATCCTGGGTAGCTAAAATTACCTGTTCTATTCCCTCTATCCTAGTTATCATCCTTAATAGAGCTTCCTTACATTTACTATCTACATTAGGTACCGGTTCGTCGAAAATGACCGTCATGAAGTTACATGAAGCCATCTTGAAAAGGGAAAGTACGAGTGAGAGCGCCACTATTGCCCTCTGCCCATCGCTTAACTTGGAGTAAACTGGTATCCAGGCACCATCACTAGCCCTCTTAGCCAGTATATTGTAAACGCTTCTTTCATAACCCTCCTCGGTTTTAGCTCTCTCTACATCTATCTTAAGTGAGGTAAGGTCCTTATGTACGTATATCTGTTTAAAGACGTAGTTCATATATTCAGTTAAATCCCTTAACCTCTTCTCCCTCACTACCCTTTGCACCTCCCTAAGGTAATTCTTAACTTCTATTAGTTCGTCCTTGAATTTCCTCAAATTGTTCAAAATATTCGTCAATTCCCTAATCTTAGTGACGGCTTCCGTTAACTTCTCTACTTTACCTCTAATGTCCTTCTCCCTAGCTTTTAGGGATGCGATTTCCGCGTTAAGAGATTCCTTAAGGGCTATAGCTTTCTTATATTCATCTTCGTTAAAATCTATACGCTTTAAGCGCTCCCTTAATTGTCTAACTTTAGTTTCATACTCCCTTAACTTAGATAACCTCTCCTTAAGTAGTAAATACTTCTCGTAAACCTCTACTTCTCCTTCCACCTTGGATAGTAATTTCCTTAAGTTATCTAATTTAAATCTTAATTCATCTAATTTATCTTCATCCTCCCTAATTAACTCTAAGTAATCCTCTTCTTCTTCCTTTAGTTTACTTTCCTCGCTTACTAAATCCGCATAATCGCTTAGCTTAAGCGATAATTCCTTCATTCTCTCCATAATCCTCTCGTAGTTCTTTGATTCAGAATTTACCCTCTCCAATTCCTTCCTTAACGATGAATACTCGGATTTAATTATCTTATCCCTCTCTGCCTCTAACTCCCTTATCTTCTCTCTAGTTACTTTACTTCTACAAACGGGGCACTTAGTAGAACCGCTTAGCGTTAACTCCTTTATAACCTTATTTATTAAGTCTACCCTCTCCTCCCCAGCCCTTATCTTATCCTCTATGTCCTTCCTAAGCCCATTTAATTCCGCTATCCTACGTTCTAGGTTCTTTAAGTTGCCATACTTTTCGGATAACTTTTCGTACTCTCTAACTAATGGTTTTAATTCTTCTAATCTATTTCTTATTTTTCTTAAATTATTTGTTAGATTTTCATATTTATTTCTATAATTTATTAATTCCTCATTAATTTCCATTATTTCGCTTCTTAACTTATCCTCCTCCCACTTAAGTTCATATAACGCATCGCGCAATATCCTTAGAGTATCCTTCATACCGGTATTTAACGCCTTCCTTAACTTCTCTGCTTCTTCATGAAGGAGGAATTCCTCTAAGGTTCCGCAGACATCCTCTACTACTACCTTTATTCTCTCCTTAACTTCCTCTAAGTCGATCCCGTACTTTAGCCCTCTTAACTCCTCCTTTATGTGCTCGATTAAGGTTTCATATTTGTCTAACTCCCTCCTTACATTAAGGTACTCATGCATCTTGCTTTCAAGCTCGGATAATCTTCCCTCTAATCTTTCAACTTCCTCCTTCTTTCTCCTTAAAACCTCTTGAAGTTTTTTCAATTCAACCTTTAAGTTATTAAGATCCTTTAAGTTACCTCCATAAATTATTTTAAGATTATTTAACTCCCCTTCTACCTTGGAAATTTCCTCCTCAACCGTCCTTAATGAGATACTCCTAAAGCACTCCTCTAAGGTTTCTATCCCCAGTAACTTATCTATCGCCTCGCTCCTCCTTAGGGGGGGTCCCTTTATCAAGGCATTAAGTACGTCATGTTTGATAAGTATATGTCTCGAGAAAGCATCATGATCTAAACCTAGTAATCCCTCTATCATCGATTGAACATCTCCGCTATAGGGCCCTCCGTTTATTAATAGACGTACCGTAGTTCTCCTACCCCTGCGTTTAACTCTAATTATCTCATAGGTTCTACCTTCCTCGTCAACTAATTTTACCGTTACCTCGGCCTTATCTGAGAAGTCATTTATTAGATCGTCTAATTTTAATAATTTACCTACTCTTACGTCATAAGTAGTACCGTAAAGTGCGAACTCTAATGCTTGGATAACCGAGGACTTACCGGTCCCCACTGGCCCTATTAAAATCACGGTATTGTAGTCTAAATTAAGGCGGACCTCTTTATTGAAGGCCTTAAACCCCCTTATTCTTATTTCCTTTAACCTTAGCCCCCTCACTTACTATTTCCCTCAACTTCCTCTCTATTACCCTATCTACTCCCTTCCTTCCCTCCTTTAAGAACGCTTTGTATATTTCTAACGCTAGCTCCCCTACCTTACCCTTGGCCTTAAGGAACTGGGTTACTACTCCATCTAACTCCAAGCTACTCCCTACCCCTTCTCCTTAAGACTTCTAGCCATGGATTATCCCTCATAAAACTGGGTAGCTCTAAGTCTTCTATTTTTACTTCCCTCCCTGATTCCTCCTCCGCTTTAGGGATTTCCTCCTCTTTACTCCGACTTGTATTGGTAATTTCAATTCTAACCTTTAAGTTATCTATTTCCTTTTTAATCTCATTTAATTCATTCTCTAACCGATCGTATAATAATTCTAATTTACGTATCTTACTCTCCATTTCCTTAAGTAAGGGAGTTACATCGACCCTTTCAGCCCTAGACGAGCTCCTAGGTTTAGGAGGAAGTAGTTGACGTACCTCGCCTTTTAGCAGGTTTATCGAAAGTAGTCCTATTCCCGCCTCCCTTAGTAGCTCTACATCTATTATCTTATTTTTATGTAACTTCAATACTTCCTCGGGTAACGCTATGTAAGCCTTATTGAAGTAAGCTGAAAGCCTAGCTAACCTCCCTATTTCCCCCCTTACTCTCTTACGTACTTTAGGGCTTAAGCTACCGCTTAAGTCTATCTGAATTAAGCTTACAAGTATTAAATTATCAGCGTCCTTAAGTACTATATCGTCTTCGCCTAACTCCTCCTTTAACCCTACTTCCTCAGGTAGTAGTATTCTATAACCCCAATCCTCGGTTAATTTTCTTTTCAATAATTCCTCTAAACTTACCGCTTTACTCCCTACCTCCATTTATACCATCCTTCCATAAGTTTCCAATCCCATGAATAATTTTCGGGTACGGCTAAGGCGTAAGTTAAAGCTCCCTTCCACACTGAGTATTGGGGATCCTTTACTAGTCCTACGTGTACCTTAAGTCCCTTATCCTCTAACATCTTCCTCACTTTAGTAGCTGCATCGCAAGCTACATCCCTTAATTCCTTAGGTACCTTCCAAGCGAAATTCCCTCCACTTAGTATTACCCTCCTCCATAAGTACTCATGTAATTCCAATGGGCATTTCTCGGCAGCTTTAATTATAGCATCCGCTAGGCTTATGGTACCTGTTACCCTTTCCTCCCCTATTATGGTGTCCCTAGGTCTAGGTACCCCTCTCTTATAATAGCTTTCGAAAATTTCGTGGCCGGGGTTAAATATCACCTCGCCTATTAAGAACCTAGTCCAGGAGTTATCGCCTAAGTCTATGACCATAGTAGTACCGGGTACCCTAAAGATTACCCTAAACCTCTCCTTATCTTCCTTCGCCTTCCTTATAGCCTTATCTAAGTCTAGAGGTATGAGCCCTATAGCCTCCTTCACTAACCTTACTAACCTCTCCTCGGGCACTAAATCACCGTAACCAGCGTCTCTGAGTATTTCCGCGGTTATCGCATTAGCTTCCGCACCTCCTCTATTGAGGGATACTATAGCATCCCTTATCGGATATCTAGAAATAGGGCATATCTGCGTATTACCATGGCCTGACTCCACTACCATACAGGTGACACTTTTCTCAGCTATAGCTACGGCTAACGGTTGGGGAATAATGGTAATAGCTTTTACCAATCCTTCCTCCTCATCTATCTTTTTATGTATTTCGAATATCTTCTCGTACATATATTTAGGGGCCGTTGCGGAAAGGGAAGCAGCTACGTAGAACCCCTTAAAGTTCTGATCGCCCTTAGGCCTATACTTCCTAAGCCCATACCTAGTTATTTCCTCTACTATCCTCCAACCTATTTCATCCCTAAGGTCTATTATACCGTCCCTCATAGGGTAAATCAAGTTCTTAGCCATGTCGTCCCTAGAACCTAAATACATAGCTACCTCCTCCCCTACTATTATCCTCTTACCTTTTAATTCGCCTCCAGCTTCCTTAGCGAAAACCCTTTGAATTAATGAGGGTTCTAGTATTAACCCCCTATTCTCTATTACATCAGGGTACTCCCTAACCGGTCCGTACTTATACATACTGGTACCGTAGTCCTCAGCGAAGGCATATCGGACCTTATACTTTTCGGGATCTTCCATAATTATCTACCCTTACCCTCCTTAAGCTAACGTTAAAGATCCCCATTCATAAGTTACTCTAGGGGATAATTAATTAATAATCCTTAAAAACTTTCCTAAAGGAGTGAGGAAAGCGGAAGTAAGGGGACGATATATACGGTTAATCGTTAGTTTCAGTACTTACTATCCCCCTCCTCTCTACCTTGCTTAAACAACTTCGAGTTAGCCTTAATCTACTTAATAGCTCTCTTAAGGTTACTGCTTCTACTATAGCTAAAGGTAAGTACTCTTTCTTCGCTAAAAGTAATCCTAATTCGCTTATACCTCTTATCCCATGTAGTACGACTAAGGAGGGCCTTAGACCACCAAGTTCCTCTATCGAGAACTTCAACGCTATTAGTAAAGCTCCACTATCATTTACGTTAGTAAATATTATTGCGCGCTCATTAGTAAGCCCGTAAAGTTTGGCCCGTATGTAAGGGGGGGATTCCAATAAGAATTTCAAGGAATCCGCTACAGTATAACCTAAGATGCGCTTACCTTTAACCTCCTCTATCGTTACAACCTTAGCTCCTATCGCCTTACAGAACTCCTCTGCGCTTAATGGTTCAACATATTCCTCATGTTCTATGATGGGATTTTGGGAATTTAAATAGTGATATTCACATTTTAACATCCTGGAAAGCACGGGCATACCCCTCAATCTATCTATCTCTATTAAGGCCCTTACGAACTTCCTTATCATAGTTGCCCCTGGCGACTTCCTCCTACCGCTCTCGTAATCGCTTATGAGAGAAGGCGATATACCCATATGGAGCGCTAATTCGGTTTGTGAAATGCCGAACCTCATCCTCCATATTCTCATAGCTTTACCTACATTATCGGAGAACACTATTTCCCCTGCTATCTTACAGGCTACTTCATTTAACGGATATTCGAGCGTCGAGGAATTATCGGTATCGTTGAAGGTCAATACTTTCCCCTAGGGTTGTTAGTTAAAGAAGGAAGGTTATTAACTTTAACAAACCTATAACGGAAATTTAATATAAGAATTTATTCTATTTTTACCCTATAACTTTTTCCTTTTTTAGGTATTTTTATCTCCAATATACCGCTCTTAAATTTAGCCTTAATACCTTCTATGTCTATATTCTCGGGTAATTTAATTACCTTTCTATATCTCCTAAAAGAA
This sequence comes from Thermofilum sp. ex4484_15, assembly GCA_002254595.1. Lineage (GTDB taxonomy): Archaea > Thermoproteota > Thermoprotei > Thermofilales > EX4484-15 > EX4484-15. The sequence continues at coordinate 740 of NJEH01000041.1, read as the reverse complement.
GTACCCCTATAGAAAGCACAAATGTCTTCGAAACTCACTTCCCTATCTATTTCCGCTTCTACGAAGATTTCATTACCACGTACTGAGACCTCTATGTCCTCCTTACCCCTTACGAAAGGTAAATCCATACTAATTACTATCTCGGTCGGGGTTTCGTTTATTTGAGTTAAGGGTTCTAAATAACCTTCCCTTAAGTCAGCTAAGGGTTTGCCCCATGCGTACTCCTCAAGTTCCTTTATCAACCTCTCTATGTCCTTTCTTATCCTCCTGAAAGCCTCGAAGAACTCGTAGACCATGGATAATCACCTATACATTAAGGGTGGCGTATATTCGTAATCCTTACCGGAAACCCTAAGGGCCTCTGTAGTCCTTTTCATCAATTCCCTTAACTTTAACCTGAGTTCCTCCGCTTTCTCTAGTAGTGGCTTAACGTCTACGCTTATTCCGAATAATTTACTTAAAGCCTCTAATATCGAAGCAGCAGCCCCGGGATCGGGATAATTCAAGTGCGACTCAGCTAATAGTACAATGCATGATTGTCCCCTCCTAAAGGACTCTTTAGCTATTAAAGCGTAAATCCCCGCTAAGAAACCATCGGAAATTACCTTAATGCCACGTGACCTTAAGAACTCCCTATCCTCTTTAAGGACCCCTAACCCCCCTACTTCGGGTTTATTTATTTCCATCCTCTTAGGGGTGGGTAAACCGCCTAACGAAATTATATGGGAAATACCATTCTC
>NJEH01000040.1 GCA_002254595.1 Thermofilum sp. ex4484_15 | reverse complement strand
TCTATCAATACCTTAACCTTTACCTCCTCGGCCGTTTTTAAAGTCACCTAGTAAATAGGACTAAATATACCATTAACTTAGGGATTTCATAGCCTTCTTTAACTCAGCTAATGCTTTATCCATTGCGGAGATGACATCTTCTTCACGCTCGGCCTCCACGCTCACCCTTATCACGGGCTCCGTATTAGATGGCCTAATTAGCAACCAAGAGTTCTCCATGTACAATTTAATTCCGTCTATGGTTTCAATATCGGAGTACTTACTCAACAGTGACTTCTTGAGTAACTCCATTATCCTTCCTTTATCCTGTTCCTTAACTTTTACTTTTAAACTCCTATAGATGTACTTCCTGGGTACTAACTCCTCTATATTCCTTCCTAATTTTGAATAAGCTTCAGCGAATTTCATACTAGCCCATAAGGCATCATCAGCAGCGAAAATCCTACCTTTCCCTAACTTACCAGGTACTAGTATATGGCCAGAGTGCTCTACCCCTAATACAGCTTCGCTCTTTTTGACTTCTTTCATAACGAAATTATGTCCTACAGGTACCCTGATTAACTCTAATCCCCTCTCCCTACAGTAATCGTCGAGGATCATGCTAGCATCGACCGTAGCTACTACTTTCCCCCTTAATTTTAGACCCTCTAAAATAACGATACTCACCTCCTCTGGACACATGTACTTTCCCTCACAATTTACGAATATCCCTCTATCGCCGTCTCCATCGTAAGCCACCCCGAAGTCGAGCTTCTCCCTCCTAATTAGATTGGAAAGTTCATGTAAATTATCTGGTCTAGGTTCCGGACCCCTACTTGAGAAAGAAGGATCTATAAATGCGTTAAGCGCCTTTATCTTAGCTCCTACTTCCTTAAAAGCGTAAGGAGCCGTTAAGACAGTAGCCCCGTTACCGCAGTCCAGCCCTACCTTAATACCGTTTAATTCGAAGGAATTAGTTAAGAACTCTAAGTACTCCTCTAAGAGGTTAACTTTCAGCCTTTTACCTATCCTACTCCAACTAGCCCTCCTATATTCTCCCCTAATGAATACGTCCCTTAACCCGTAATTATCCCTTGGCTCTATGCCTAAACCTCCTGCGAAGAAGAACTTTACTCCATTCCACTCAGGAGGTAAATGCGATGCGGTTATGTAAGCTGCATAACCTTCATCCATCTTAGAACAACCGTAAAGTAAAGCTCCTATAGGCAAGGTACCGGTATCTATTACTTTAGCCCCCCCGGCTCTTAGCCCGGTTATTAACGCTTCATAAAGGACGGGGCTACTAGCTCTTACGTCCATACCGGTTAAATAAGTATCCTCACCTAAGTAACTAACCGCGGCTAGCCCTATTTCAACAAGGAATTCAGGTATTAGCTCCTTATTGTATATCCCCCTTATATCGTATGCCCTAAATATATGCCCTATTTCCTCCTTTCTTAAAGCCATATTCTCCTATTTCGCTTAAATACATAAAAATATAATTACTTACCGCCTTAAGGATAGAGCTAGGTCGATGGAATTGAGGATATGGATCGACGTCTCTAGAGAAGGCGATGAAATATTAGCTTATGGTCTAACAGCTAACTTGAAAAATAGGGGATTTGATCTCCTAATTACCATTAGGAGGGGTATGGAACGCGTATTCGGAGGATCTACAGAAGTCCTTACTATAGGTCCTTTAGCTAAGGGGCCGTTTGAGGAGGTAGTTAACGAGTTAAGTTTATATAAGGCTGTAGGACGCGGTAAAGTAAAGGACTTAGTACATATCTCCTTAGCTTCCTTAGAGGCTTCGAGGGTAGCTTTCGGACTTAGGATACCTTTAATTTTAATCTTGGACGACGTAGTTAGCGTTAGGGAATTAAGGCTAATAGCACCCCTAGCGGATGTTATAATATATCCTAAGATTATAAGGTTACCCAAGGTCATAGCGAGTGAGACGAGGCTTTTAAGCCTTGACGGTTACTTAGAAGACGTAGCAGTAAGTGAGCTTGGAATAATATATCACCAAAGTGGAACGGTTTTAGCTTTTAAACCGAGAGGCATTAAGAAGGGTTTTAAGGAAATAGGCCCTGCGGAGTTAGTGTCATGCAGGTTGAAGGTGAGAGCTTTTATTACTTCAAATAGGAGGTTAGCTAGGATCGTAGCTTTAAGGGGTATACCTACTTTACTAACGTTGAAGCGTAGAGGTTTAAGGGTCGAGCAGGACATGATTAAAGAGGGTTATCCCCTTTCCATAGGGATGGATATGAGTTCCCTTCCATCCTTCAACGTCATGAACCCTAAAGCGGGTAAGGATGGAGAACTAGTACGTAACATTATCGAAGCCATAGAGTACGTAGTTGCTAAGGGAGGTTGAAAAATGGATGATTAAGGAAGCTTAAACGAGGGACGGAAAAATTTATGAGCAGGCGTTAAGCACTAGCTATCAGACGTAACTCTTGGAGGGAAGGTATAGATGGAGTACGTATATGCTAGTTTACTATTACATCATGCAGGTAAGGAGATAACTGAGGATAATGTAAAGAAGATATTATCTGCAGTAGGCATTAGCGTGGATGAGGCGAGAGTTAAAGCCTTGGTCGCTGCCCTAAAGGAGGTAGATATCGATGAAGCGATTAAGGCGGCAACAATACCTACTGTAGCTCCCGTTGCACCAGCTACAGCTCCCGCCGAGGAGAAACCTAAGGAGGAAGTGAAGAAGGAGGAAAAGGAGGAAAAGAAGGAGGTAAGCGAAGAGGAGTTAGCAGAGGGTCTCTCTGCTCTCTTTGGCTAATGCCTTAGTTAATAGCATTCTAGGAATTACCTTGGGAACATTTCTTTATTATGCTGGCCAATTCCTTAGGTTTAGAAGCGTAAAGCCTAACCCTGCTCGCCCCCCTCCCCCCCATGGGGCTGGAACTAGTAACCTCACCTATTTCTAACTCTACGAATCCCCTAGGGGCATTCACCCTTAGTTTACTTAAATCTACGGGGAACCTTATGGGTAATCTGCCATCAATTATAATTCCCCTATCCGTTACTACATAATGGGAAGAAACCATTAAGTTCTTATGCCCCTTCCTAGTGAGGTACTTAGATGTGAGCTCTGTCGTAAGGATGGAAATTAGGAAGAAGCTCAGGTAAATAGCTTGGTAACCTACGAAGAGGGCTAACTTCTCCTTTAATTCCTTACCTATAGCTGAGCCTACTAATGCTTTAAAATTATCCCCTATACCGTAAACTATAGCGTTTCTTAAGTTAGGTACAAAGAATATTATCATGAATATTACAGAAGCCAATAATTGTAACATCATAGCCTTGCTCTGCACCCCTAATTCCCTCTTCAACATGTAGTCCCTCTCCCTTATCTTGGCTATCGTTTCCTTTCCCTCTTCGTAAAGCTTTACTCCGCTCGAGATGTACTTTAGGTCCTTTAACGTCTTCTTAGCGGCCTTCCCCGTCAATAAAGCAGTTACTCCCATAATCATTATAAAGTATAGTATGAAGAAGAGGCCACTTAAACTAGGTAGAAAGGCGGTAATGAAGACTAATACCTCTAAAGTCACTAAACTTATCAAGTACTGCTTGTTCATCTTGGACCTACTCCCGACTGATAGCTACCGTTTATTCCTTTATATATTCGTCGCTCATAGGGCTAAATAGGGTTATAAACCCATTTAGGTAAAGTTAGTTGGGATGCCTAAGGATGAAGAAATTAGTGCTCTTCGATATAGATGGGACCCTACTAACGCCGTCTAAGTCCCATAAGGAATCGTTCAATTTAGCTATCATGAAGGTATATGGAGTCAGGGTAGATGTAAGCTCCCTTAGCTTACCGGGTATGACGGATAGGCAGATAATATTCGAAGCGTTAAGATGCGCTGGGAAGGATGACCATACTATACTTAAGGGGCTTAAAGATTGTGAGTATGCCCTATTAGAGTTCTTCGCTAAACTTTCCACCTTTGAAAAGTTAAAGACCCTAAAGGGCGTTAGGTACTCTCTGGAGGCCTTAAGGAGAGAGGGCGTTATACTAGGCTTAGCTACGGGGAACTTAGAGGGAATAGCCAAAATTAAATTAGGTAGGGCTAAAATAGGCAGTTTCTTCAGGGTAGGCGGCTTCGGTAGCGATCATTACGATAGGGCGGAGATCTTAAGGATAGCCTTAGAAAGGGCTAGGAACCTATTCGGAAGGATAAATAAGGCTATAGTGGTAGGCGATACGCCAAGGGACGTAGAAAGCGCTAAAAGGGTTAACTTACCGATACTGGGGGTAGCTACCGGTAAATATTCGACAAGGGAGCTTTTAGAAGCCGGTGCGGATTGCGCCGTAAATAACTTAAAGGAGGGTTTACCCTTCCTACTCGATAGATAAACCTAATAGATAGGGTGAAGCGGAATAGGGATAGGTAAGTGGTATTATCGTAACGTAATAGCCTTAGGGTTAGTTAGCTTCCTTACGGATATCTCCACTGAAATGGTACTAAGCCTCTATCCTCTTTACTTAATAGTTTACTTAAAGTGCTCCAAATCGATACTGGGATTAATAGATGGAATCTCGGAGGCTATCTCGTACTTCCTTAGGCCTATTTCCGGTAAATTATCTGATAAGGTAGGTAAAAGGAAGAGCCTAGCCTTGCTCGGCTACCTTATAAGTAACATATCCAAGCCATTATTAGCCTTAACGTCTACTTGGGGGCAAGTACTTCTAGTTAGGGTAGCCGATAGGATCGGGAAGGGTATTAGAACGGCCCCTAGGGATGCCCTATTAAGTAGTTCCGTGAATGAAAGGGAAGCAGGTAGGGCCTTCGGCCTGCACAGAACGTTGGATCAAGCAGGAGCCGTAATAGGGCCCCTAATAGCTACAGCGCTAGTTACTTTAATGGATTTAAGGAAGGTCTTCCTAGCTTCCCTATTACCTGGATCTACTGCCTTAATAGTGCTCTACTTATTAGTAAGGGAGGTAGAAGTACGTAAAGCTAATATAATCGGTTTAGATACTAAAACGGTTAGTGGACGGCTTAAATTAGTATTGACTTCCTTAGCCCTCTTATACTTAGCTACCTTTACTCCTTCCTTCATACTAGTAGGTGCGAGGGAAGCGAACTTATCCACATCCCTTATACCATTAATTTATGCCTTATTAAATTTCCTGCACGCTTCCTTAGGCTTACCTATAGGAGCCCTAACAGATAGAGTAGGTGGGGAAAGAGCTTTAATTGTAGGTTACTTTTTCATAACCTTAACTTCATTGATAGCCCTACTCTCGCCATTTAATTTCATTAGTATAATGATAGTAGCCTCTACTTACGGATGTTACTTGGGAGTATTAGATACGGTTCCTAGAGCTCTAATACCCACTTATGTGCCCCCTTCAAGGAGGGGGACGGTTTATGGGATTTACTACTTGTTAGCTGGAATCTCTAGTTTCGTAGGTAATTCCCTCTTCGGTTACCTATGGTCCTCAAGAGGGGTTAAGGCTGCTTTCGGCTATAGCTTATCGCTTAGTTTACTTTCCCTGACTATCCTTATTTTTACACTGGTAAATAAACGGGATCCTCATCAGTAGAGGGGGGGATCTCCTCGCCTAATTCCTCCCTTACGTATTTAGGTAGCTTGAATATACCTTCGTGAGTTTCACCATCGTAATACTTAAGTTTCCCCTTTAACCTTATTTTTAACCTTTTATCCACTTCGTCCTTACTTAACGTAAGAGGATCGGGACCTTCTGAACTTATAGCAAATCCCCATGGAGCTAGGAACTGCGGTACGTAAGCCATGTAGAACCTAACTACTTTAAATACGCTCTTAAGCGTAAAATATATTCTAGCTGAGACCTTACCTGCATAATATGGGGATGCCGCTTGGGTTACCATAATACCCCTAGGTTTAAGAACCCTCTTAACTTCCTTGTAAAACTCTAGCGTATACAAGTACCTGGATGGAGAATCCTTGGTTGGATCGGTAAGGTCCATGATAATTACATCGTACGTATCGCTCTCCTCCCTCTCTATGAACTTCCTACCATCGCTTATTACTAGTTTAACCCTAGGATCCTCGAAGGATCCCTTATGCCATTTTACTAAATGCCTTTTAGCTATTTCTATTAATTCGCCGTCTATATCTACCATAACTACCCGCCTTACCGTAGTATGCTTAAGTACCTCCCTTAAAGTAGCTCCCTCCCCTCCTCCTATAATTAACACATCTTCCGGTTTCTCATGTAATACCATGGCAGGATGTACGAGAGCCTCATGATATATCCATTCATCTTCCTCGGTAGATTGAGTTTTGCCATCCAATACTAATCTAAGGCCGCCTGCCGTCTTTAGTAACTCTACCTTCTGGTACTTAGTCCTAGTAGAGAGCAATAGTTCATCTATTAACCATATGTGGGCATCCCTCTTAGTCCTCCACTCTACTAACCACATCCACTTACTATCTAAACTGGACATTAACCTCACCAACGGTTTTCAGGAGATTAGAAAAAATAAGGGTTATCCTTAGGGGAGGGGCCTTAGTCAAATAGCGCTCGGTTCGGTTACTAATTCCTTTACCATTAACCCCCTTCTTACCTCCATTACCGCTATACGTTTAGGCTTTAGAGCTTCCTTTATTACCGCTAGAGCCCCCCAGGGATCGGTATGTTTACCGCAAGTGAATATATCTACTGCAGCGTATCCATATTCGGGCCAGGTATGTATAGCTAAGTGGGATTCCGCTATTACTATTACACCACTTACGCCCTGGGGGGAGAACTTATGGAATACGTGGCCTATTACTGTACTCCTTGATGCTTTCGCAGCTTCTATTAGCGCCCTCCTTAACTTATCGATACTATCAAGTAGGTCCCTGTCGCATCCGAATAGTTCTACTATTAATTGACGACCTAATCCCACCCCAGCCTTCATCGCTGCTAAACGGGAAGGGTTTTAGGGGATATTAGTAAGAAGCTGTATTTAAGTATAACCGTCTCCTTAAGGCCCTTTAAAGCCCCTTACTATATACTTAAAGTCTACCCTACTTAAAAGTTTATCAAAGGATTTCATTACTTTATTAATTATTTCCTCCTCCTTAATTTTTACTAATTTTCCATTCCATACTACTATTTCACCGTTTACCATAACTGAATATACATCATTAGCACAGGCCGAATAAACTAAGGCAGCTATGGGATTAATGTAAGGGGCGAACTTAAGTTTCTCATATTTTAAAAGTACTATATCAGCCTTCTTGCCCTCCTCTATAGAACCTACTTCAGAGTATATACCTAAAGCCTTAGCCCCCCCGATAGTAGCTACCTTAATGGCGTCCATGCTTTTAAGCACTAATTTCCTGTACTTCTGCCTTTGAGACATAATGAATAACCTCATCTCCTCGAAGGGATCTAAGTTATCGTTAAAGCAAGGGGCATCTAAGCCTAACGCTACATTAACCCCCATGGTAATTAATTCGTAACTTCTAACTTCCTCCCCGTTTAGCATGTAGGTAGAGGGACAGTGAACTACGTTAACCCCATTAATCGCTATAAGCCTTAAATCCTCATCATCCACGTACACGCAATGGGCTGCTATTAGGTCCTTATTGAGTAAGCCCGCTTCTTTTAGTAAGGCTACGGGGCTCCTAAATCCCTTAGCCCTAGCTTCCTTTACTTCCTTCAAAGTTTGAGATAAATGCATATGCACCCTTACTCCTTTCTCCCTAGCTACTTCACCTATTTCTTTAAGTAAGCCTAAGCTAACGGTATCGGTGGCATGGGGCGCTAACAACGGTTTTATTAATGAATCCCCCTTCCACTTCTCAATAAATTTTAATGCCTTACGGTACTCCGCCTCTCCCTTCCAAGGACCTT
>NJEH01000039.1 GCA_002254595.1 Thermofilum sp. ex4484_15 | reverse complement strand
TTACCTTTACTTAAATTGAGTAAGAACTTCCTTAAGGAAGTCGAACGCGAATCCTTACTCATACCTATTAATATTACCTTCCTCTCCTCGCTTTTGAATAATAGTTCTAAATAACTTTCTAAGTAATCTAAGGGTAAGCTTTCGTAACCGGCTATCCTAACTTCCCTTAACATACGCGTTGAAGGTATATGGGTTAACCTACTGTAAAGGGATCCATCTAGGAAGAGGACGTCTCCTTCCTCTAAATGCTCTAAGGCCTTTAAAGCCACTAGGTGCTCTAGATGCTCCCTTAATTTACTTCTAAAGGCCAATAATTCCTCCTCGCCCTCCTCGAGTAATATGGGTACTACCTTTAGCTTAGTTAACATAGGTAGTTCTGAATTACCTACAGCTATGGACCTAGATATGCATATAACCGCCCCGCCCCTGCACTTTATTAGCCCATCGCTACTATCTACTCCGTAAGCCCTTACGCTTACATTAGGTAAACTTAACTCTTCTAAGTCGTGCCAATAAGCTTCAATTAACTCGCCGTATAACGCCAATTTATCGTCGTTTAACGAAATTATTTTAATTAATTCCGCCTTCTTAGTTTCTAATTCCTTAGAGAATTCTCCGAGGAAGTAAGGCACCTAATCCCCTACTTATAATGTAAGGCTTTAATTTACGGGTTACGGTTACCGCTGAGTAAGTACTGATTTAATCGATTTTTAAGAAACTTCAAGAAATAGGAGGCGATCACTAATGTAGCGGAGCTTAAAGCTATGGAAGCCCCTACCGGGCTGTCGAAGAGGTAGCTTATCGCTAAGCCCATTAAGGAGGAGAAACCCCCTAAAGTAGTTGAGAGAAGTAATTGTCCCTTGGTCTCCTTAGTTAAGTTAGAGGAAGCTATTACCGGGTTATAAAGTAATGAAAATACTAAAAACCCCCCTACTAGCATAAGGGTTAGGGCTATAGAAAGCCCTTCGAAGGTTAAAAGTAATGAAGTATGTAATGTTACGTTAATCCCCTCGGCTTCAGCTAATCTCCTATCGTAGATAATCGAATTTATTTTCCACTTAAAAGCTAAGTAGTAAGCTAAATAGGAGAGGGCGGTAGATAGGAGTAGGAAGTACTTAAAGGGGGTAACGGTAAGTACGCTACCCCACAATAGGGCAGCTACGTTAGTAGTAGCTAGTACCTTAACGTTAGCATAATATATCGATAGTAAAGCTATAGCGGAGGAAGTAGAGAAGAAAACCATATTAATTAACTCCCTGAAGGGCCCTAACTTACTAAGCGATAAACTTAAGGTCGTCGCGGTTAAAATAGCTGCTATTAAGGCAGAGTAGGAAACATCCACTCTCAATACTAACCCTATGGCAGCGCCCGCTAAAGCTCCGTGGGCTACGGCGAAGCTTAAGGTAATTACACCCATTTTAAATGCGTGGAAACCTACAGCCCCGCAGAGGGAACCGGCCGTTAAAGAGGTAAGGATCGCTAATTCAAGTAAACTTAACATTCTACTACCCTCTTAACCTTGCCCTCACTCATTTCTACTAGGTAATCTACGTAATTTTCAACGGGATTGGGGTCGTGACTAACTACTAACGCTAAAGCCCCCCTATCCCTAACGTAATCGTTTACCAACTCCATGACCTTATCCCTCCAGTACCTATCTAAACAGGATAGTGGTTCATCTAGGAAGAGGGCTAATGGCTCCCTAATTAAGGCCCTAGCTATCAACACCCTCTGCTGTTGCCCTCCGCTTAAGGTACCTATAGGCTTATCTACGAGGTCGGAGAGCTCTAGTTCCTCTACTACTTTCATCGCTTTAAGGTTTAAGATAGGGCTACGGAAAGGTGGTACGTAAGGGGCTAATCCTAAGTGCAATACTTGGCCTACTGTATAGGTTTCGTAAGGAGGCTTAATGAAGTCCTGCGGTACGTAACTGCACTTCTTACGTACCTCGATGATCTCCCTAGCTTTCGTATTAACCCCTAAGAGGAAAACCTCGCCTTTAATAGGCTTAAGTAACCCTAAGCAACACTCTAGGAGGGTAGTTTTACCGGCCCCGTTAGGTCCGGTTATTAGGGAAAGGGAACCTAGAGGTAGCTCTAGATCCACATCCTCTATGGCGGGCCTATCCGATCCGGAGTAAGCTACCGTAACTTTACTTAGCTTCACCCCCTTTCCTCCTCGAAAAGTTCGCAAGGGTTCGCCTCCTCCAATGAAGCTATTATTTCCCGTCCCCCTTTAAGTAGTGCTTTAATTACCTTTCGTTTCGGCCTTAAACTTAGTTTACTTCCATTACTTCTATTTTCGAAAATTAGCTCTATTATATTAGATTCCTTTACTATTAAGTTCAATTTACCTAAAGTACATTTGGAAGATACCTGAACTCCATCAATAACGCAAGTGTAGGGTAATTCCATTGGACACTTAATTAAGCACTTTAGGTCCTTTTCGTCCGCTGGTTTAAGGACGGCTATAGCCCTTTCACCGGCTTTATATCCTAATATTAACCAAGGTCCCTTATGGCCATGGAATGCGGCGGCATCCTCCAAGCTTAACTTCCTCTTAACCTTAATTAAGTCCAAATTAACCCCTCCTTCCTTTCGAAGTTAAGGCTTTAGCTAGCAATTTAGCGTTCCAGATCATCACTGAGGTCATATTGTTAAGGCCTTTAGTTACCCATGGGAAGTTAGTTAAAGCTACTTCCTTAATGCCTAGGGCGTCCGCTATCTTCTTGCCCAATTGGGTACCGCTCTGTAAGTTATCTACTACTAGGACCGCATGAAACTTCGTAGCATTGGCTACTATAGCTAGATAAGTCCTTAAACTTACCATCTCGGGGGGTCCGTAAGTAGCTATACAACGGAAGCCTAAGTACTCTAGGAAGGGCTTTTGGAATAGGGCGCACACTGTGGGTAGGCCCTTAAACCCGTGGGTTAGGGAGAAATTCTTGAGGTAATTATCTACTTTCGATATCCCGTATAGGCAATGGGTTAGGGACGAGTTAAAATCTGAATGTAGATACTTAGCTAAGGCCTTAGCCATCTTAATGTACTTAGCGGATAAGCTACTGGGGGTGTTCCACGGCCCACTTACCTTAATTAATATCGCCCTAGAACCCGAAGCCTTCGCTATCTCCTTTACCCATGGTTCGAAGCCATGGTAGAATATTAGGTTAGCTCTAGCTACCTTGCTTAAATCGCTAGGCCTTACGTCGTAGTGGGCGGGACATACCGAAGGGGGGGCTATAGCGTATATCTCCACCCTACCGTTAGCTAAATCCCTTACTATACTAGCCAATACCGTAGTAGTACAAATTATCATCGGTTTACTATAACTTGAAGCAGTAAGGAGGGCTAACACTACTATAAGTAATAGGAAGTACGTTTTACATATCATATCGGTGCACCTACAATACTGTTTAGTGCACTAATATAAATTCTACGCTATTAAGGATCTAGGGGCAGCCCTCCTATCCTTACTTTATTTAAGGTTAGTAAGAATAGTTTTCCCTCCTTAAATTTCCTTAAAGCTTCCTCGACCGTGGAGAACTTACCGGTAAGTACCTTCACCCCTAGATTAGTTAGGAGCTCTAACGCCCTAGTACTTAACGATAAAGCTATGACGTAATTTACTCCTTCCCTCTTAATTAGTTCCACTAATAATTCATCGCTAGCGAGCTTAAACGACCTTACACACCTAACCCCCTCCTTACTTAAGCATACCTTAGTAAAGGTAGGGGAATCCCTCCAATGGGGGTATACCTTAGCCTTTAACCCTCCCGGTTGGTAAGTAGGTAAGAGGGTCCTTACGTACCTACTCATTCCGTTTCACGCCCTCCCCCTACATAATACGTAATCCCTCCGTAATTTAACTTAATTAGCTCTCCGTTCCTTAATAGTTCCTCTACCAATCCCCAACCTGCGTTAGCCGTCCTTAGCATCCCCTTAAGCGCCCCCTCCCTTAAGGGATGTACCGAAGTTACGGCTAGTATTTCCTCGCGTATCTCGCCGATCAAGGGGAAGGAAGAGTCTTCGTAACCCGTTAAATACTCAACCTTTCCGTAACCTAACTTTTCAGAAAGGACGCAGAAGGCGTAACTTAATACCTCCTCAACCGGCTTTACCCACGGTTCGGTAGGGGGCCTAGTAGGTACGGCTATATAAGCCTTAAAGGGCCTTAATTCCCTTAAGAAATCCGCTATCCTCCTCAATTCATGGAGGTAATCCTGTCCCTTTATTAACATGGTTTCGGTAATTAATTTCCCTTCGAACTCCTCGAAGAACTCCAAGCAACCGCTTAGTATATCATTTAACTTCAACTCCCTATGGGGTCATTAACCTTAACCCATAAGTACTTACTTACGGCGCCTACTTTAACGGATACTAAATCGGCCGCTAAGAGATCCTCCCTTACTTCCCTAATTGAAAGAAGGGAAGCGTTAGTAAGGACGGCTATGGGTACTCCTAGCTCCTTTAGTAAACTTATTTCCTTATCTAATATTGATATCCAAAGTAGGTTTCCCCACTAGCTACAAAAGTCAAGTAATCTATCTTTAACCCCTTAGCTTCCAACTTAGTTAGCTTCCTCAGTACCTGCCGATATATTTCCATGGGATCGTAGAAAACCCTCCTCCTTATCGTCTTACGGATAGTACGGCCTAATTGGCAGTAAACGCACGAATAACTACATACTTTATGAGGTACGTTATTCACCCCTAAACTCCTACCTAACCTCCTGGAGGGGATGGATCCGAAAACTAACCTCTCGGAAGGCATCCCGTTTACTGTAAATAAATTAATTCCCCTACGGTTTTAAAGTTATTAAAAGGAGTACTTAAGGTATTAAAGCCCTAGGCAGGGAGGATCGAAGTACCTTACCTAGCCTTCCTTTAAGTAGTTTATCAGGGAAAGAGCTGCCTTTAAGCCGCTCTTCATGGCTAAACCTATCCTAGAAGGCCCCGAAACTACGTCGCCTGCTGCGAAAATACCTTCCCTAGTCGTCATATATTTATCGTCCACTAAGATTTCGCCACCCTTCCCTAACCTTACATTTAAATCGGTTATAGAGGGAGGGGGGGTAGGTTTCTCGCCTATCGCTACGAGGACGCTATCTACCCCTATTACGTACTCGCTACCCGGTAGTTCTATCGGCTTAGGCCTACCGCTTTCATCGAGTTCGGCTAATTTAGCTTTAGCTACCCTTACCCCTTCCACTTTAGCCTTACCTAGGATCTCCTTAGGTATAGCTAGTTCGATCACCCTTATCCCTTCCTCCTCTAATTTCTCCAGCTCCCGTTTACCAGCGGGTGCGTACTCCTTAGTCCTCCTGTAAAGTAAGTATACCTCCCTCACTCCCTCCTTTAAGGCCGTTAAACAAGCATCTACAGCTGTAAGTCCCCCCCCTATTACCGCTACTCTTCTACCTAACCTAGGGAGTTCTGAACCCCTTAAATAACCCCTTTCGCTTAAGGCCTTACTTACTAAGTAGTCGAAAGCGTAATAGACCCCGCTTAGCTCTACCCCTCTTAAATTCAACTTCCTGGGTTCCCAAGCTCCGGTCGCTATAAGTACGGCATCGTATCCTGTTAATAACTCCCTTAAGAACTTCCCCGTTACTTTCACCTTATTAAAGAACTTAACCCCTAGGTGCTCTAATTTTTCAATTCCCTCTATTACCTTATCCTTATTTATCCTAAAGCTAGGTATACCGAATATCAACAACCCTCCAGGTTCGGGATTAGAATCGTAAACGTCTACCTCGCAGTTAGCTGAAGCTAAAGTACCTGCTGCTTTTAACCCCGCTGGCCCCGCGCCTACTACGGCTACACTCCCCCTTACCTTAATACTTACCTTGTACGAGAACATGGATATCCCAATCGAATTTAGGACGCTCCTTAGTTAACTTTATTCGTTTCGTTCCTTTAATAATAAGGGGGAGGGGGTTGATAGCCTACGGCGTAAGTAGGGCTAAGGGGGCCCTAATAGCTCTAATGATAGCGGTAATTATAGTAGCGGTCGTACTGTTACGTTTTACCATAGCTTACGTACCGGTAGGCTATATAGGCGTACTTTACGATCCTATAGCGGGTAAGGTGTATAAAGACGTTATAAGAGGGCCTGTCTACGCTTTTAAACCGCCTTGGGTATCCATAGCTTACGTACCCGTTTATAGCGAGAAGGTGGATATGTGGACCGAGTTCGATAAGGAAGGTAATATAGTGAAGCAAGGGGAATGGCCGGCGTTGAAAACCGCTACTAAGGAGGGGCTCTTCGTTTACGTGGATTTAACTGTTAGGTTCCACGTAGATCCTAACCATGCAGCTGAACTATTTGAAGCGATGCCGGATTTGGATTATAAGGGTAAGATCCTTTACCCTAAGATAAGGCAGATAGTAAGGGATGTAGTAGGTAAGTACTCAGCCCTAGATATTTACGGTCCTAAGAGGATGGAAGCGGGGGAGGTTATAAGGGAGAGGTTAATCGAGGCGGTAAAGAACGACCCTAGGGTACCTAACGCTATAGTGATAGAGGACGTAATGATTAGGAAAATAGATCTAGAACCTGCCTTCGCTAGGGCCGTGGAGCAGAAGATGATAGCTGAGCAGTTAATGGAAGCTGCTAGGTACAATAAGACTAGGACCACGATATTAGCTAACGCTACGGCTCAGAAGAGGATATTGGAGGCTATGGGAGAAGCCCAATCTAAAATTATACTAGCTAACGCTACTACTAGGGCTTTAGAAATAGTAGCTAAGGCCTTCGGGGGCAATAGTACGGAAGCCTTAAAGTTCTATTATTACATGGAGACCTTGAAGAAGCTAGCCGAAACCGGTAGGGCTATAGTCCTCATATCCCCTACTTCCCCGGGGCAGCAAGTTTACGTAGTACCTTTAAGCTTACCTAAAAGTTAAGAGGTGGGCGTTTTGGCATCGTTTAGGTGTAGGATATGCGGCAGGTCGTTTAAGTCCCTAGATGAGTACGAGAGGCATTGGAGTAAAGAACATAAGGAATACGAAATTAAGCCCTTAGGGGAAAGGTTATGGGAGGAGTACAAAGCCGAAAAGGATGAACTTAGCGATAAGTTATCAGAAGTTATAGTATTAAGTAGTGCACTAACGCCTAAGAAGAGAAAATTAAGGTTAGATGAATTAATTCTAAGTTACGAAAGCGAAGGAGGCGCTTAATTCTTACTTACCCCTTAAGTATTTAGTTAAGGATTCGAAGTACCTTTCAGCTACCCCTTCCTTATAGGCGCTCCTACGCCTTAAAGCCATTACCATCCCTCCTAACGCGGGATAGGGCCCATATAAAGGACCCCTTAGGGTAGCCCTTAAGCCCCCCTCGGAGAATATCGCCCTCCTGAACGAGTTCCATACGAAGCGGGATCTGAAAACCCCTCCTACTCCTCCTATGATTACCCTACCTCCGGCTAAGCCTAGCTTCCTAACGGTAACTATAGCTAACGAAGCTAGCTCCCTACCGGCTTCATTAAGTATTTCCCTAGCTACGCCATCCCCCCTCCTAGCCGCTCCATCTACTAGAGGGGCTAAGCTCGCTAAGGTAACGCTAACGGCTCTACCCCTACCGTAAATCCTCGATATCAAGTCCCTAAAATCGCTTACCCTAAACCTCCTACTTAGGAGGTAAGTTAAGGTAGTGGAGGGCCCCCTACCCTCGTAAGCCCTAGAAGCAGCGTTCATAGCTTTCCTAGCTATATCGAACGCGCTCCCCTCGTCCCCTATTAACCAACCCCACCCTCCTACCCTTACCTCTAGCCCCTCCCTATTCCTACCGTAAGCTATGGAACCCGTACCCGCTACTACGGCTACCCCCGGTTCGCCGTAAGTAGTAGC
>NJEH01000038.1 GCA_002254595.1 Thermofilum sp. ex4484_15 | reverse complement strand
GTGAAGTAGCCAAGCTAGGATGCTAGCTACGAGGGGTAGCGAAGGGATGATGTCCCTCCTTAATAAACAGAAACTTATGAGGAAGGATGCTAGTAAGGAGAAGAAGGTTACGGAAGTTAAGAAATGTAAATGTAAGAACTTATCGTAGGATTCGTTGAAGGTCCCTATGAGTATTAAGTTGAAGGACGTTATTAGCAATAGGTACGCTATAGCTTTACTTACCTTAACTAAGTAACGGAAGGAATATAAGCCCATAGTGAAGCCGCATACGGTTAAGGCTAAGTTAAAAATAGGGGCTACGTTACTCGTTAAGGGGTTTCCTAAATCGCTAAGGGCGTTATAATATAAGTTAAAGTTAGGGTATAAGTACGCCGATAGGGCTATAAGGCCTAACGGCAATAGGATGGAGGTTAAACCTAAGGATAGGGCCCCGACATCATAATATTTCATCCGTTCATCCCCTATAACCTACCATCTCTCAACTTAAGAGTTAAAAAGTTAACGAAGGTACTGCTTTCCGTAATACTTAAATCCCCTAAACTCCCCATTTAAGGGGTGAAGAAGTATGTCGGGTAGAACCTTACTTCTAATATCGGCCTTAACGTTGGCCTTGCTTACGACCCATATAGTTTACGCTGATAAGGTAATCCTCGTCGACGGTAGGAAGTTAGCGGGGACCGTGGTAAGCGTCGATTTACGTAGGGTTAAAATTAAGTTAAATAACGGTACCTTAGAGATACCTAAGGAGGAAGTAGCTAGGATAGTATTCCGGCCAGTTAAATTAAACGTAACTAAACTCCTACCTAGGACCTTACTACTTCACGGCTTAAGCGCTAGTTTGGTGAGTAAGGCAGGCATAGCTTCCGACGAAGGCCTTTACGGCGTTAAAATAGACGCCGAGTACACCGGTTCCTGGTCTAATGAAAATCAACGTATTTTCGCCGGTGTAGTAGACTGTAGTTCCGTAAGGGACGCGGTAAAGTTCGCTAAGAGCCTTAATGTAACTAAAGCCCAATTCGAGGAGGGTTATGGGGCTAAAGTAGAATGGCTTGAAGGCCTCTTAAGGGCTTACGGCTTAGAGATCAACTTCGCGGAGGCGTATCTAGGCGAGACGCTATATGCGGGTATAGCTCAATGGAATATAGGAGATAAGGTATTCGTAGTTATGGTAATAGGGCCTACGCAATCCTATTCCCATGCTACCTTACTGGAAGCTATTAGGGAGGTTAACCAGCACTTAATGGTAGTAGGTTTACTCGACCCCTAAACTTCATGTAGTAAGTTTATTTTCTAAGTAATGGTTACCTTTTAAGCGTTAAATACTTATCCCACCTTAAATAGCCGATTAAGTAAGCTACTTGGGTTAAGGATACGTAAACCGGTATGCGGAAGTCCCTTAAGGAACGCGCAGCTATTAACGATTTAACGGTATGTAGTACCGTCCTCCTAATTAGCGAGATAGCTTTCCAATCATCGTATTTTATTAACCTAGCCCCGGCCGAATTCCATTTGGCTTTCCTTAAGCAATCCCTTAACGAGCTAACCCCGTAATGCTTAACGGTTAAGGTATTAACTACCTTCCAAGAGTAACCCTTCTTAATAACGTGCCTAGCTATGTGATGGTCTTCGAAAGCCGAAAGCATAGCGGGGGGTTTCCAATCCCTTACCGCTTCGGTCTTAATTAAGGTATTATGGGTACATCCCCTTATTACGTCTGGATTATCGGTAACGGTTATTACCTCCCTCCCCCCCAACCTCCTAGGTTCCCATACCTCTTTAACCCAGTGAAACCACTTCTCCAGGGGGTCGCAAGCAGGTACCGCGTGGCCGTGGATACCTCCGGTCCCCTCATCTAAATACTTTAATAAAGTATTGAACCAACCTCTCGGTAACTCTATATCGTCATCTACGAATACGAAGTACTCGGTACTTACTTTACTTATACCTAATTCCCTTGCCTTAGCTAAATTAACGCGACTACGGAGGATTAAGGCGTTAGGGAAGATTTTCCTTACTACTTCCAACGTCCCGTCTTCGGAGAATTTATCCACTACTATCAATTTATTTACGGGTACCTCCCTCTTAACGGATCTTAAGCACCTTTCGAAATAGGGTTTATTGCTATTATAAGTGCAGAGTACTACATCTACGCGCACTTAAGGCACCTATCCTTAAGTTACTTATCGGATAGCGTTAAGCTTTTCTAACTTAACTTTAAATTAAGGCACGTGGAGGTAATAAGTAGTAGGTACATGAAGTTACTCGACCTTAATTCGGAGTACTTAGGCGTCCCAATGCTATCCTTAATGGAGAACGCAGGGGCCTCCGTAGCTAACGTAGTTAGGTCTAGGCTCAGTAAGGGTAAGGTGGTGGTAATAGCGGGAACGGGGAATAATGGAGGAGACGGCATGGTAGCGGCTAGGCATTTAGCTTCGGATTATAAAGTTGAAGTATTCCTAATAGGGAGGGCGACTAGGATAAGGAGCGAGGAGACCTTAAGGAACTGGAAGGTCCTAGAGGGGATGGATAGCGTTTCCACTTATGTAATAGAGGATCGGGAGGGTTTAGAAACCCTTAGGGAGGCGCTAAACGACGCCGATATAATAATAGATGCGCTATTGGGTACCGGGGTTAAGGGTACCTTAAGGGGCTTGTACGAGGAAGTAGTAAGGTTAATTAATTCCAGTAGGGGGCTTAAAATAGCGGTAGACGTACCTTCGGGCCTCGACCCCGATAGCGGAGAGGTTAAGGGTGTAGCCGTTAAAGCCGACGTGACGGTAACTTTTCACGCGCTTAAGCCCGGCTTAACTTCAGCTAAGGAGTACGCCGGGGAAATAATAGTTAAGCCCATAGGCATACCTCCCGACGCCTCTAGGATATGCGGCCCTGGGGATCTTTACCTAGTTTATAAGCGGAGGGAACCTTGGTCTAAGAAGGGGGATTTCGGTAGGGTATTAATAATAGGGGGATCTGCTTACTATAGCGGAGCGCCAGCTCTTTCGGCTTTAGCCTCCTTGAGGACGGGTTCGGACTTAGCCGTAGTAGCTTGTCCTAAGGCCGTAGTTAACGTAATTAGGTCCTTCTCGCCCAATCTGATAGTAAGGCCGGTAGGTGAGGAGTTCCTTACGGAAAATGAGGTAAGCGCCCTCTTAGAACTATCCGATTCGTTTGACTCTATAGTAGTAGGGCCGGGTCTAGGCCTAAAGGAGGATACCTTAAGGGCGGTAAGGGAATTCCTAAGGGGATTACGTCCCGATAAACCGGTAGTGGTAGACGCCGATGCCTTAAAGGCGTTACTAAAGGACCTAGGAGTAATTAAGGGTAAGAAGGCGGTACTAACCCCGCATGCCGGCGAATTCAAGTTGCTAACAGGGATTAAGTTAACTAACGATCTAAGGGAGAGGGAGGAAGCCGTAATTAAATTAGCTAGGGAACTGAACGTTACCGTACTTTTAAAAGGCCACGTAGACGTAATAAGCGACGGTAGGGTGGTCAAACTAAATAAAACGGGGAACCCGGGCATGACCGTAGGGGGTACCGGTGACGTATTAACCGGTATATTAGCTACCTTCCTAGCTTGGAGCGGAGATCCGCTGGAATCGGCTTGCGCTGCGGCTTTCGTAAACGGAGTGGCTGGCGATATGTCCAAGGAGAGATTAGGCTATCACTTAACGGCTACTGATTTGATAGAGGGAATACCTAAGGCCATGGATAAATTCTTAAGGGTATAGGCGCTTTTAAACTTAGCTTATGGAGTATAAGATCCTGAAAGGTAAGGAGGGTATAAAGCGAGCTTATGAGCTATTAGCCGAGCGTTACGATAGCTCTAAGTACCTGTTTTGGACCAGGAAGATAGAAAAGGGGGAGGAAAGGGTTATCTCCAGGTGGATAGCTAAGTTAAATGGACCTTGCTTAGACGTAGGTTGCGGTACCGGTAGGTACTCGCTTAAGTTAGCTAGGTTAGGGATACCGGTAATAGCTTTGGATCTCAGCTTGGGGATGGTAAAGGAATTGCTTAGGAAGGCGTCCTCTACGGGCTTGCTCGACTTAATACAACCGGTACTAGGGGATGGGGAAATGCTACCCTTTAGGGGGGAATCCTTCAAGTCGTTAATATGTACTTTAGCGTTCGATCACTTCGAAAACCCGGAAGCCGCAGTTAGGGAATTCAGTAGGGTACTTAAGGGTGGTTCGCTCTGCATATTAAGTACCTTCAATAGCTTTACCTTAAGGGAGTTACAGGAGAGGTGCGGTTTAGGAGATAACGTATGCTTCAGGGTAAGCGAGGACTTAACGGTTATAGTATACGAAGTAGGGCATTCCGTTTTCGAAATTTGGAGGATGTTCGAGAAGTACGGATTTAGATTGGTGGCGGTTAAGGGTTGTTGCTACTGGCACGTACTCCCTTTACCCCTCTCCTTAATATACCCCTTAATGCTCGATAACCTCCTAAGTCGATTTAAGAACTCAATTAATTACGCCGAGATCCACGTATGCGTAATGAGGAGGATGAGAGTTTAAAGGAGGGATAGCGGACCTCATAAGTTTAAATTTCTCAATTTTAATTTAACTCGTAGATAGGTGATATCTTATAATTAATAACTTCTAAGTAAGCTAGGTGTTTACATCTAAGGGGTAACTAAGTGAGGTATAATACCTTACGTGCTATTAGGTACGGAGGTGACCCTTTAATAAGGTCGGGGGGAGGGTTGGAGTCCAGGGGGACTTATAACCCTACAGCTATGATAGATGGGGGTCGCATATACCTGTTCTATAGAGCTGAAGGGGATAGTAGTATAGGTTCCATATTCTTAGCTGAAAGCCCCGACGATATTAACTTCGTTAAGGTAAAGCGGGAACCCGTACTACTACTTGAGTACGAGTACGAGAAGTACGGCTGTGAAGATCCGAGGATAGTTAGGCTGGGAAGTACTTACGTGTTAACCTATGTAGGTAACGATGGGAAATACTATTCTAACCATTTGTGCTTAGCTACTTCCAAAGATTTAATTACGTGGGTCTCTTAGAATGGCGGGGGCTTTAGTAGCTGAAAGGGTAAGGGGTTCCTACGTAATGTACTTCTTAGGGGAGGAGGAACCTTGGAGGTCCTATGTAGGGGTAGCTTACTCCGAGGACCTCTTAGAATGGCGCATCGATATGAGGGGGCCCATTATAAAGCCTAGGGCCGGGAGGTGGGATTCCTCGTGGGTAGAACCCGGTCCTCCCCCTTATAACTCCTTATGGTATACTCCTAATTTACAACGGATGGGATGAAAGGAGGGTACATAGGGTAGGGGTAGCGCTCCTCCCATTAGACGACCCGGCCGAACTACTATGGAGGAGCGAGGAACCTATCCTCAAGCCTAAGGAGGATTACGAAGCTAAGGGAAGGGTTCCTAACGTGACTTTCGCTACCGGCTTGATAAAGTTAAGAGGTAAACGGCGCATCGGATACTTACGTATGCTTAGCCTTTTGGGATGGCATAAAGTTAACTTAATTTAGCGTACTTTATCCCGCTGGGAAAGCTAAAAGCCCTACCCCATATATGTAACGGTATACGTACCCTCCCCAAGTCCCAACCTCTCCTCTCCTCGAAAACTTCCTCCTTCGCTACGCACCTTACTACGTCCCCTACTATAAGCACGGTATCGCCGCATTCTAGATAATTAAATAGCTTACACTCTAGGATAGCTAAGGCCTCCGATATTATCGGGGAGGAGACCTTCTCGCCTCTAGATACTTTAAGCCCTAGCCCTGAGACCTTATCTACCTCCCTCCCGCTCCTAGAACCTACGTAGTATATTTTACTTAAATATGTCCCGTCTAGTACGTTAACTGTAAATTCCTTGTAACCCCTTATTAGCTCCCAAGTTAACGATTCCTTATCTATGGCTACAGCTAAGCGAGGAGGTTCCTCAGCTACCGGAGTAACCCATGAAGCTGCCATGAAGTTAGCTTTCGAACCGTAGGAGCCGGAACCTATTACGTAAGCGGGTCTAGGATGTAGGGTTAAGTAAAACCTCCCCAGTACCTGCCTGAACATGATTAGCCACCTATTAATTTAATAAATAAAAAATAAAAAACTATAGGAATTTTATATGGGGAGAGGGGGAACGCATATCCTTACTTTAGGAGGTGCCTTAACTAACTTAAAGGTAAAGGTGTAGTTATAGGGAGCCCTAGGCACCTCTACTTTAAGCGTAACTATCCAATTTCCTACTAATTCGTACTTAGCTCTAGGAGGTAGCGTTACGTACTCAGGTAAGGTAATTAGCTTGACCTTAACTACTTTGTACCCGTTTAACCTTCCGGAGGGGATGGTAACGTTAGCCGGTAAGGTGGTAATATCCCTCCATAGGGGTTTCCCGTCCCCGTAAATTACGTAGATTAACGGTATAACGCCGCTAGGCCCTCCCTTAATCCCTACCTTTACTAGTAATACCTGTAACGGTTCGGCTAGAGCTACGGTAGTTATAGCTAAAGTTAACGCTAGTACCGCTATGCCCCTAATCCATTTCATCAATAAATGGGGGAAATTTTAGGAAATAAAAGGAACTTGTTGAAACTAACCTTATCGAAGGAGTTCAAACCTAGCTAAAAGGGTAAGCCCTTGCCTTTAAAATCCCGTCCCGATTAACCTTATCTAACCTTAAGGAACTGAATTATTCGAGCGAGGGGTACTTTACGTCACGTAGGAAGTTAAGGTACGTATGCCTCTTCGGACCAGATGGCTCGGGTAAGTCGACTTTATCCGATTACCTCCTAGCTTACCTCTCGGTACGCCTAGGTTACTGGAGGGTTAGGAAATCCTGGATTAGAGGCACTCATACTTTCGCATCCATCTTAGCTAAGTTCCTTAGCCGTTTTAAGTCGCTTAAAGGCCCCTGTAACCCCTATTATCGGATATGTATCCCTGCGCGTTTAAGGAGAATATGGGTTCTAATAGAATTAGCCTCCTTAACACCCGTCCTACTCGCGAAATGCTACTTCCCGTTAACTTTAGGTTATACCGTGATAGGTGAGAGGGGGCTAGTGGATTTCCTAGCTTGGTTAACCTTTACCTTAAGGGATCCTAAACTCATAAGCGGGTTAGTGGGCAGGACGTTAGTATCTTTAGCTAAACGTACCGGTAAGCACGTTTACGTAAGGGCTAAATTAGAAGTATTGAGGAGTAGGAGGAGGGGGGGAGCTGAGGAATTCACTTTAGGCATCCAATTAGCGGTATACGATGCCATAGCTAAGGCTTACGGCTTCCCCGCCATAGATACCTCCTGGCGTAACGCTAGGGAGTGCTTCCTCGAATTACTAAAAATGGTGGGTTCAAATGGAGGTGACGAATAAGCCGTTCCGCTTAGTTTACGAGGTAATAGTAAGGGGGAAGAAGCTTAAAGTCGATGAGGAAGTACTCCGAGAGGCCTTAAAGGTAGCCTCCTCCAATAAGGTCCTTCTCCACTTCTTAAGGGCGTTAGACCTAAGGGGGTCCGTTAGATGGGAGGAGGAAGCTAGGTTCCGAAAGTTCTTAAGGGATTTAAGTGATGTAGTTAAAGCCCTGGAAGGCTTAGACTACCTCTTCATTAAATTAATGAAACCAGTAGTTTACGTACCCTCCGATATAGACGTATTGATAAGCAGGAAGTCCCTCAAGGTAGCCATCGGGAGGCTTAAGGATAGGGGCTTTAAGGTGGAAGTAATGGAGCCCTATTGTATTACCTTTAAATCGAGTAATTCGACGATATTAGATCTATACCTATATCCTACCTTAGCGAACGTCATCTACCTCGACGCTAGAAGGTTATTCGAACACGCCTTTAACGCGGATTTCTACGGCTTGGAATTACCTACTTTAGCTCCTCACGCGGAAGCTTTACTTAGCGCATCCCATGCTATCTA
>NJEH01000037.1 GCA_002254595.1 Thermofilum sp. ex4484_15 | reverse complement strand
TAATGGGCTAACATGCGCCTTATTAATAAATTTTACTTAATGTACTTTAGGAAGTTCAATATGGAGAGCGCTACGACTACAGCTTCCTCCGATCTAATAGTCTTACAGCCCTGCCTAGGTACGAAGTTAATTACATAGTCGGACAAGGAATTTAAGTCGATTCCCTCAGCTCGAGCCATATCGTACAAACCGCTCTTAGCGGAGCCGAAAACCAGTAAGATTCTTTCACATTCTTTCAAGCGTTCCTTTAATACCTCATAGACTTTATTTATTAGGGATCCGTACTTAGAAGTAGCTAAAATTAAGTACCCCTTATTCTTGAAGTTTAGCATTAATTCCTTAAGGCCGTAATTTACCTCCTTTACTTTAAATCCCCAGTAGATGCTTATTCCATTCTTATTCACTACCTTGCCCGAACGTCCATCTTTAAACAACTTTACAGTAACCCTAGTGCCCACGTTCCAGTGGGCCCCCTTTACGCGTATGTATTCATCTAAGCCTACATCTACTAAAGCTCTATCTCCCTCCCTCCTTACTATTACTCCTTCCCTGTACTGAGTTATCTCCCCTTTAAGTGGATGATGAGGCGTCCTTAAAGGTGGTAAGAGCCCAGCGTACCTCAATCTAGGGTCTTTAGGGAAAAGCATTTTCCTCAAATACTGAGGTGTTTCCTGGTAATTAAGTAAAGTAGCTAGTAAACTAGAGCTAAAACTAGGATTCGCATTAAGCGGATCCCTGAATATTATTACTTCCTCAACCCTGAAGATGGCTAGAGCCCTACCTACTATACCGGCCCTGAACGTTCTCTCCCTTAATGTGGGGATGCCTTCAAGTAACGAGGATGGTAAAGCTACCGAAAAATAAGGCTTATCCCTAATGGGTTTCATCTACCCCTACTTCTTCCTAGATGCTCTCTTACTCCTTTCTTTCTCCTTTTCCTTACTCCCCCCTTCCTCGCTACTGAAGAAGAGCGAAGTACGTTGCCTACCTCCCATTATCTCTCACCCCGTTACCCTCCAGTATGCTACCTTACCTCTCTTAATTTCCTCTACCTTACCATCTCTTAATAATAACCTTAATATATAAAAAGCCTGTGAATGCGTTAAACCCGTCTCCTTTACTATTTCAGAAGTAGGTAATTCGCCCCTTTCCTTTAATAATTCGTAAATATCCTTCTTACGTTCTATAATCCTAGCAGTCATCCTACGGGGCATAATTTAACTACCTCTAACAGTTAAAATAAAGAAAGTAGAGAAGGGATATAAACGTTTACCCTTGATACTGCCTTAAGGTTTAACTAGCTTCCTCAGTAAGGGATATGCCTCTAAAGCCCTTTCCTGCGCTATGATAGTATGGTACTGGATCAATATTTCCACTAATAGGAGTAAACCCATACCGGATGAAAGTACATTAAGTAAATTACCCACTACGGCGATAAGGCCTACTACTAGGCCGCTTAGTATAGTTAGGGCTGGTATATACCTCTCCAGAACAATAGCCATAGCCCTAGGAGATCCTCTGAAGCCTGGTATTTGTAACCCAGCCTTCGATATCTGCCTAGCTTGGGACCAAGGATCCATACCTGCGGCTTCTACCCAAGCTATGGAAAATAATACTGAAAGTACTAGGAATACCACAGAATATATAACCACCCTTAACGGATCCTGTACTATTGATCGGATCCCCCTAGGCGAGGTAAGGTAGTAAACTAATGTACCTGGCAAAGGTATAAAGCCCCTACCTTCGTTGTAAGCAGTTACGTTATAATTGGCTATATATTTGAAAATGTTGTTATAAAACCAATTATTAGGCTGAGTATGTAGCCTAGCCCATATCAGCTGGCTAAATATGAATATATTGGAATATAAAGCACCTATTATTATCACAGGAATGACCGATACGTAAAGGAATTTAAGAGGTATTTTAGACCTTATCCCCCCATATTTAGTCATAGAGACCGGTATTTCTACCTGTACATTCTCTAAATACAATAAGAGGAGAAATAGGGCTACAGTAGTGGCTAACCCTACCAAGTTAGGGTAGAAACTCCTGAAGGCTACTGTACTTAGCGCGCTCCAGTCCCCGGAGGAAATTCCATTACCTATAGCTACGAAGAGCGCGGATAATACCCCTAAAGGTAAGTTACCAGTCTGCCTAAGGGTTATAGGCGAGAATAGTTGCCAGAATATCCTTTGAGCTACGCCAGCAGCTATGAATAAGCTTACTCCACTACCTACTCCCCAACCCTTCTGAAGCATTTCGTCCATTAACATGACTAACGCAGTAGCGAGGAATAATTGCGCAAAGACTATTAAAGCGGCATTAGTTGATAAATGTCCGTAAGCTCCTCCAAGTATATATGCAGAGGCTTCGACTATGGTAAATATTATGGTAAATAGTTTCTCTAAACCGGTGAAGGTAGCCCTACCTTCCGGCGTACTAGTATCAAGCTTTACTATCCTACTACCTACCAGTAATTGCCATATTAGGCCACTAGTTACTAAAGGCCCTATACCTAATTCCATTAACGTACCTCTCCTAGAGGCCGTTATTAACCTTAGTACCGTTAAATAACTTCCCGCCGATCTAGGTAGGTAAGGGATACCGAAAAGGGGTATCTGTGACATTACTAAGTAAACTACTAAGACCAAGCCCGTCCAGAAAAGCCTCTCGCCTAAGCTTAACCTCTTACCTGGTTTAGGTATTTCAGGTAGAACCCTAAATATAGGCTGTACCTTTTCAGATAAACTCATCTACTACCACCTACTACTTCTACTTTACCCCCCGCTTCCTCTACTTTAGATATAGCCGACTTAGTAGCGGAAAGGACTTTTATTATTAAAGGTAAGGTTACCTCACCCCTCCCCAGTAACTTACTGTAACCTAATGATGGTAAATCGACTAAATAAGCGTTCCCCTCCTTAGTTACCTTCCCTTCAGCTAGCCATTCCTTAACTCTTTCATTTACCTCCCCTACATTGATCGTTTTAGGGATGGGAGTTATAGATGGGTGCCTAGTAAATCCCCTCTTACCGAAGTAATCAGGTTGATATTTAACTACCCAGGACCACTTATGTTTATGGAGCCCGGCCTTACCTCTACCCCCCTTTCTACCGCTCCTCCTATGCTGTCCTACCCTCCCCCAACTATGGGTGCGCCAACCCCTTAAACTCCTCGACTTCTTCTCCCTCCTAACGGACATCCGTTTACCTCCTCGAATTCGTGATGAATACCTTAGCATAACTTAAATACTTTACCTAAAGCTAAGTAGTCGTAGAGACGTACCTAAAAGTTTTTAACTAAATTAAGGGATTTAGCCTAGGGAGTTGATATGTCCTCTGAGGCCTTAGAGGAATGGCAACCTAGAACTAAGGTAGGTAAGTTAGTTAAGGAGGGTAAAATAGCTTCAATAGAACAAATATTCGAAGAGAACTTACCTATAAGAGAGGTGGAAATAGTAGACGCTTTACTTCCGGGACTACAACATGAAGTACTAAATATAAACTTAGTGCAAAGGCAAACTGATGCAGGCGAGGTAAGTACTTTCCAAGCCTTAGTAGCGGTAGGTAATTACAATGGCTACGTAGGGGTAGGTATGGGTAAGGCTAAGCAAGTAAGGCAAGCTATTGAAAAAGCCATAGTAGATGCTAAACTAAATATAGCTCCGGTAAGAAGGGGGTGCGGTAGTTGGGAATGTCTTTGCGGCGAGCCCCATAGTGTGCCTTTCAAAGTATATGGTAAGAGCGGTAGCGTAGAGATATGGTTAATACCCGCTCCTAAGGGTGTTGGATTGGTAGCCGGAGAGGTAGCTAAGGCCGTATTGAGGTTAGCAGGCATAAAGGACGTATGGACTAGGACTAGGGGCTCTACCCGTACTACCATAAATTTCGCTAAGGCTACTTTCAACGCCTTAAGGAATACATATAAACTTAAGACCCCCGCGGAGTGGTAGGGAACATGGCTAAATTAGCCGTAATAAGGATTAGGGGTACTGTAGACGTCGATCCAGATAGCAGGTATACTTTGGAGTTACTTAGGTTATTTAAGAAGTTTCACGCCGTAATAGTAAGCGATAACGATTCCTATAGGGGCATGCTCAAAAAAATACAGAACTATGTAACCTGGGGGGAAATAGATGAAGATACTTTAACGCTTCTATTAGAGAAACGAGGGAGATTGGTGGGAAATAGGAAATTGAACGAGAAATTCCTACGTAAGTATGGCTTTTCCGACGCAAGAGAACTAGCCAAAGCAATACTAAAGGGTAAGCTAGACCTTAAGGACTTACCTGAATTAAAACCAGTATTTAGATTACATCCGCCAAGGGGAGGGTTTAAGGGCTCGATAAGGAAACAATATGGTAACAACGGAGAATTGGGCTATAGAGGTAAAGCGATAAATGACCTATTAAGGAAGATGATTTAATTTAACCCCTTGAAAAGTAATCCTCTATGGCTTTCCTAACCTCTGAGAAGTGGACAGGCAATTCCTCTGGTTTTAATCCCCTCTCTAAATATTTGGAGAATTGCGTTTGGTATTTAGAGGGATCGTTAGCTAGTAAGTATTTAGCGTAAGTAGCTATAGTACTACCATTTAACCTATCCTCAGAGGGTAATATTTCCCCCGAGTGAGGTACCTTTAAACCGGCATCTACTGCCCCCTTTAAGGTAGCGAAAACCCTAGCCCCTTTAACAGGTCTATGCAGGCCTATATCCAGGATTGCCTCCTTAACGCCCGCCTTTAACGCTTTATAACCTATTATTAAGCCTATTAAGTAAGCAGCAGGAGTATTATTCGGATCCCCCCTCCACTTGAACTTCTTTACTAACTCTAAGGAGGTAGCGGAAACTACTGTTACGTCCCCCTCTGGTTTAGCTAAAACTACCTGAGCTATGATGTGTTTGTTAGTTTTCCTAACTACTAATCTAGGTTTACCTGAAAGTATTAATTTCCTCCTTTTATAATAATTTGTTAACCCCAATCTTCTCCTCTTTAACTTTAACCTGTAGCCGGATCTAACCACCTTAAACCCTCCTTATCAGCTTACGCTCATTTAAGTAGAGTTTTAAGTGTGAAACGCTTCTAAACGCCCCTCCTTTCACCATTAAGTACAACTTCCTGTATACCTTAGGTTCTATTAGCTTCCTATCCCTTAACCGCCTTAAGAACTTCCTTAAAGCTCTAACTCTACTCATCCATAGCCCCTTCTTATCGACCCTAGGACCTTTACGGCTCCCTGGTCCCTTCCTCCTACCTTTCTTCCTCTGAAGAGCCCTATGCCTAGCCCTAACTCTTGAGGTCCCTTTTATCGGCCTTATTCCTATAAAGCCATCATCTATTAGCTTCCTAACTTCTTCCCTAGAAATAGCATTTGATACTCTTTTTAGGTGCTCAGGCGAGATCCATACCCTATTTTCCCCTACCCCTAATATTTCTGCAGCCATTCTCCTAACATGAACTACTGATGAAATCCCCCTCACCTCCCCGGATTTAATATCCTTAATCCCATCCTCTCGGCTTCCTTAATGATTTCCCGCCTCTTCCTCCTACCTACGGTAGATGCTATCCTTATAGCGTATCTCTCGGGATCGAGACCTACTAGGTCAGCTACGTTATTAACTAATATCTCCTTTAATCCGGAAGGATGTAACCCTCTAACTAACTTAGGTTTCCTATACCCTATCTTAACCCTAGCTGGAAAGCCTTTCCTCTCCAACCTTATCTTGTTATCTAACCCCTTAGGCCTCCTCCAGGTCTCCTCACCTATCCTAGTTAAGTACCAGGAATTCATCCTGATGAACTTAGGCTTCTTTGATTTCATAATCTTCCTTAACCGCAATAACCTCTCAAGCTCGCTAGTAGACATAAGCCAGTAGTACACCTCCTAAACCCTTCTCCTTAGCCTCCTTATGGGTCATGACCCCCCTAGAGGTTGAAACTATAAGGAAACCTATATTCCTAGAAGGTAAGTACCTCCTCTCCCATTCCTCATACTCATTCTTCTTAACGGGATACCTAGGCTTTATTACGCCGCACTTATTTATCCTACCTAATAATTGGACCCTTAATTTTCCTGCCCTACCGTCATCTATGTACTCAAATTCGCCTACATAACCTTCCCTTTGCATAATCCTTAAGACCGTAGCTATTAACTTAGATGCTGGCATTATTATGCATTCCTTATGGCCTCTAACTTCATTATTCATGATAGTAGCTAAGGCATTAGCCAATGTATCCATCATTACCATAATAGCCTACCCCCTTAAGTAGGACCCGGTAAGTATTTATTGGACCTTTATTTAAAGCTTACCGCACCTTAAAGGTAGGGAATAGACATCACATGTACTTTTTAAAGCCTAAGAGTGGTGCTACTTCCCTGAAACAACGCCTACACAACATCAAACCGTGAATCCTTATTAAGGCTTCATGGGTCCCACACCTACTACATCTCCTCGATCCCTTCCCATACGTACGTACTTTGGGTGGCCTATACTTACCCATGTTATACCACCCTTACGTTAAAATTTTCCTCTAGGAAGTTAATTACCTCTTCCTTAGGTATTAATCTATGGGATTTGCCTACTTTAGATCGTTTTCTCCTACGCCTAGCTACCCTGAAACCTGGCCTCTCTAAGTTGAGTATGATGTCAAATCCGAAGGTACCTATTTCGGGGTCGTACTTAGTTCCAGGTAACATTATATGCTCTTTAACTCCGAAAGCTACATTACCATAATCATCTATGGAGCTAGCTCTTATAGTTCTATCAACGGCTTCTAAGGCCCTATCAAAGAACTTAACGGCCTTTTCACCCCTTAAAGTTACCATACAGGCTATGTTTTCACCTCTCCTGATGCCAAATTCCTTAATCGTCTTCTTAGCTTTCCTATAGGAGGGCTTCTGTCCTGTTAACTCCTCTAAAACCTTAGCTGCCTTAGCTAACTTCTCTCCCGATTCACCTACAGCCATATTAACTACTACCTTCCCGATCCTCAATCTTCTCATGGGATTATCAAAGGTGGGGGATTTAACTTCCACGCGGTATCACCTCTAGTAGAGGTTTATCTGAACCTACCGCGAAGACGTATTTAAGCAAGGTCCTAGTTTCCCTACCCTCGTTATCCTCTAAGGTGACTAAAGCGTTCGCTTTCTTAAAGATCCTAACTATCGACTTAACCTTGCCCGCCTTACCTACGTTTCTACCGTCTATTATTACAGCTAATACTCCCTCCCTGAACTTAACGTGCTCTACTATTTCCTGTTCGGGAATTCTTATTTTAATTACATCATAAGTCGTATACTTAGTTGCTTCCTCAGCTCCTACCAACAGGTTCCTACCGTCATGTAAGTGAAGTTGGAAAGCTCCACCTTTAACGTTACTCTTTCCCTCTATTCTACATAATTTAAAACTAGCTTCCTCTTTAGGTATGGGTAAAAGGGTTAAGAACTTCTGTGGGTGAGGTACGATCCTATATGCCTCACCAGTAGTAGTTACCTCAAGTACGTCCATTAACCCTACTGGGAACTTGTAATCCTTCCTAACCTTACCATCTACCTTTATGTGGCCTTCACTTAATATCCTCCTCGCCTCCCTCATTGTACGAGCGTACTTAAGGATGTCCCTTACTATTATCCCTAAAGGTATCGACCTCCTAACGGGATGAGGACCTGGGCTGGGCTTTACAGTCCACGTATACTCCTTCTTAAGTATTGGCCAATAAGGGGGCGCTACTTCCCTCCTTAGATGCCTTAAACTACCCCTTACCTCCTTCACCGCCGCTCACCTTTTTCCTCTCTATCATCTCCTTCCTATATTTATCGGTGAGATCCAATTTAGTTATAACTACCTTAGATGGATGGATGGGCACTAATACTGTACTACCGCTAGTTTTCCTCCTAGTAGCCCCCTCTACGAATATCCTTACTCTCTTTTTATCTACCCTTACAACCTTACCTTCATGACCGGCGAAATCCCCTCTTATTATAA
>NJEH01000036.1 GCA_002254595.1 Thermofilum sp. ex4484_15 | reverse complement strand
TATCGTATACATCCTCTCCTCCGACATGAAGCCCTACCCTCCCCTAAGCTTTTAATCTACCTCTTCTCCAATGTCTCCTCTTGTAATATCTAGGGGCCTTCCTAAGGGTTTTAGCGATGACCCAAGTAGGAGTGGGCCTATTTTGCTTTAACGCTTTAGCTAACCTTTTCTTCTTACCCAACGGCTTAGCTCTAGCCATCCATTCACCTCCTAAACCTTACTTTTACTTCCCTCCTTAACCTCCTATCTAATTCGAGCAGTAACTTCTTAAGTAGAGAATCATCTATAGGAGGCGTTAAGCGTCCTGCTTGAACTAATTGAATTAATTGATTCTCGACAGCTTCAGCGTACTCAGGCCTTATTATCCTTATGTTAGATAACCTTTGTCTAGCTTGAGGGGTTAATATAGATCTTAATACAGCTTCTCTCTCCGCTTCGTACCTCCTCCTTTCCTCCTCGGCTTTAGCTTCCTCTAACATCCTCCTATACTCCGCTAACTTCCTCCTTTTAATTTCCTCCTCTTCCCTATCATAACTTTCCACGGTTATCACCTATTAAGAGTATTTCCTAAGCTCGGGTATTTCTTTTACGAGCTCCCTAAAGACCTTAGTAGCTATCCTATCCAAGAAGGATCTACCCCTAGGGGTAAGTACCCGTCCTTTATTTCCTAACTTAGTTACTAAACCGGCAGCTTCAAGTTGTTGTAATATCTTCCTTATATTGGATCCCCCCCCTTTTTTTACGTGTTTCCTCTTCATCCCTAGGTCTGCTCTACCTCCGTAAGCCGTCCTAAGGCGTTCAACTCCTACGGGCCCATATAAGTATAACTTTCTAAGTATAGATGCCGCCCTTTTATACCACCAATCCGGATCCTCAGGTACCCTTTCTGCGTGGGGACCGGTCTTAGTATAAAAAGCCCACTCCGGGGGCTTCACCTCCTCCACTTTCTCCTTCAACTGCTTAGCTACCTCCTCTATCAGTTTATCCGCGGGTACGTCGTATACGGTAACCATGTAGCCTTACCCTCAACTTAAGTGACCTATTTATTGACGTTGAGCCCCCTTAATAACTTTTACTTAAGGCTTCCTAGCAGAAATTATGTACCCAGTATGCCTAATCCCTAAAGTAGAGGGCCTAACTCCCTCGATTACCGATACCCTATAATTCCTTAACATAAGCTCTACACATTCTACGAAATGGAAACCTTCCTCCCTTAACCTTATAGCCGTCTTCTCCATTTGGTTCACAGTAGGTACGAAAGCTAGGAAAACGCCTCCGTGCTTAAGGCTATGGAAGGCCGAAGGTATTACTTCCCAAGGGTTGGGCATATCCAAGAACACGGCATCTATTTCGACCTCCTCTATCCCCTTAGTTACGTCCTTGTTCTTTAATACTACACTCTCGCTTAACCCTACTCTAGCTAAATTCCTCTTAGCTAATTCTATATATTCTTCCCTTACTTCGTAGGAGTAAACCTTACCGTCGGGCGCTACGGCCCTAGCTAGGAAAGCCGTTAATACTCCGGATCCCGTACCCGCTTCCACAACTCTTGAACCATTGGATATAGCGGCCTTAACTATCATGTACCCTATATCCTTAGGGTATAGGACCTGGGTCTTCCTTTCGAATAATCCATAAACTAAGTCCTCAAAATTAGGTTTAAGTATGTAAAACTCCTTGCCTAAATGCGTTTTAATTTTAGTCCCGTAAATCCTATTTACTAGCTCCCCCAACTCTATAATCCCCTTATCGGTATGTAACTGGCGTCCATATTCAGCTTTAACGAGGAACTTACGCTTCCTTCCATCGTAAAGTAATACATGGTCCCCTTCCTTTACTTTTTCCATTCGATCCACTTTATAAATAATATTAAAATGCCCTACTTGAAACTTTAACTTTCAATTCTTTCTCCATTAGATACAGAAAACTCGTATAGGAGTACGCCTATTTGAAGTTAACTCACCATGAAGCCCTATCTACTTCCATGTAGGCCTATATGAAATATCATCGAGGCAACCCGACCGATATCATCGAATTCCTGCAAGGTTAGGTTTAGGTTTAAGAAGATTATATCCATTGACAATCATGTAGTGAGGATACGTACTATGGCTGTGTAATAGTCATGTATAACTCTTTAACTTCCCTGAAGGGACATCTAAAATTTAATTACACCCAACCGGTAGATGAGTACCGATTATTCGTATTTCTTAATGAAGATAGCTACTACGAGTCAATTCAAGAACTGGTGCCCCCGCCGGGATTTGAACCCGGGTTCTTCGGCTCGAAAGGCCGACATACTTTCGGCCGCGTAGTTGACCGGGCTATACCACGGGGGCACCTATTACTATTCCCCGCTTTGGGGATTTAAACGTTACCTTAGCTTAGTACTCGATTAAATTACGAGTAGAAACGTTTATTAGGTTGACATATATGCTTAAAAATTGCCGGCACCCGGCCATAGGCGGCGGGTCCCACCCGGACTCATTCCGAACCCGGAAGTTAAACCGCCGTCCGCCGTCGCGAGTACTGCGGTCCGCGAGGCCGCGGGAAAGCACGGTGCTGGGTGCCGGCTTTAAGCGGGGGTGCCCGAGCTAGGTCAAAGGGGCAGCCCTGAGGTAGGCTAATGCCTTCAGAACGGCTGTGGCGTAGGCCTGCGCGGGTTCAAATCCCGCCCCCCGCACCAGCCCTTTATCCTTAATATGTTCCCCCGTTATTTCCAAGGTAAAGTTTAAATTATAAAGGACGGAGAAGAAAGGGAGGGATCGATAATGGGAGAGAAGATAAGGACCGTTAGTCTTAGGAGAGCTACAGCCCTAGCTATAATCCTCCTAGTGATTGGCTTAGTAGTAGGATGGGGCATAGAGTACTGGTGGGCTGGCAAGCAAATATCTAAGCTTAAGGATGAGAACTCTAAGCTTAAGAGCGAAGTAAATAACTTAAATAGTAATATAAATAAATTAAAAGATGAAAATTCTAAATTGAAAAAACAAATAAATGATCTTAAATCTAAATATGTTAATTTACTTAATAATACCATAGGCAAATTAGAGAAAGTAATTAATGAACTTAAATCCATAAAGGGAACTAAAGGAGTAATATCCGAGCTAGAAGGGGTGGTAAAGAACATAAAGGGAGCCTTAAAGGGCTGAAAAGCCTTTAATTAGAATTTTCAAGATAATAATTTTTATTTAATCATGGGGCCGCGGGGATTTGAACCCCGGCCACCAGGGCCCAAGCCTGGCAGCCTACCAAGCTAGCCGACGGCCCCTTAAAATAGTGGGCCCGCCCGGATTCGAACCGGGGACCACCCGCGCGTCAGGCGGGTATCCTAACCGCTAGACGACGGGCCCTATTTAAAAAGGATAGAGCTCTAGATTTAAGCTTTATTCCTCCACCTTAAGGACTTCTCCCCCCTTCCTACTTACCGTTACCTCGTCTATACTCCTAATTACCGCTCCGTTCCTAGACATTATTTCGGCTACTTCGCTATAATCTATAGAATTACCCCTTAAAGTTACCTTTATGGTCTCCGTCTTAGCATCCACTTCTACCACGGTTATTTCTACGCTTTGAACCCCCCTTCCAGAACATAAGGTCTTTGATAACTCTATTATGGATAGCTCCCTAGGCTTCAACGCATCTATTATCATTTTAGTTATAGCAACTTCCCCCCTTAGCCTCCCCACTTAATAGCACCTCCTATTAGCGTTACTAGTATTGCTACCGCCAACCCTGATAAGAACATGTATGCCCCGTACTTTAACTTACTTTCACCGCATACTTTACCTAAATAAAAGCCCAATCCTAGGAGTAAGCAACCGGCTATGATTAGGGATGCAAGGAAAGCTAGGGGTACCCCTATTAAGCCCATTAACGAGAGGAAGAAAGGTAATGAAGGTATTAAGGACCCTAAAAGGGGGGATAGGGAATCGATAATGGCCGCTAAGAAAGCCACGTAACGGCTAGCCTCCGATATTACCGAGTTATCTAAATTCGTAAAAAGCGATCTTTCCAGCTCCTTCACCTCCCTTATCCTTTCAGCCCTTTCGGTCATGAATGCACCGGCGAAACCTGAAATGCCCATAGCTAAACTTGCCCCTAAAACGGTACTAACTATTACCTTAGGGTTAAGAGCCCCAGAGATCCTAGCTCCTATTACTACACCTACGGAAGTAAGCAATCCGTCAAACATATTCATTATGAAGTATCTCCTGAGTATCTCTCCAGCTTTAAGTAGCGAAATATAGTATCTCGCTCTCCTTAATACGTAGGAAAGGGGTATACTATCAGAATCCAATATCGACACTTTAAACTTACCACCTCGCCCCCCTAAAGCTAGATAGCCTAAGAGCGGGGGACGGAATACTTATATTCAACCGTAAATACCTCTCGCTATCCACCGGTTATAATAACATCCACTACAGTTTATTTAAACTTTCCGTTTAGGTACCCTCTTAAGGAGGGTACCTAGAGGGTTGTTCTAAGGCTTGAAGGGCGCCCTCCCTTAGAAGTCTATTAATGAACTTAGGTAGCTCGCCTATGTTAACCCTTACCTGTCTCCAACTATCCCTATCCCTTACCGTAACCGTGGAATCTTCGAGGCTTTGCCTATCTACGGTAATAGCAAAAGGTATACCTATCTCGTCCGCTTTAGCGTATCTCTTCCCTATACTACCTTCCTCTTCTAAGATCACCGTTAAGCCTTCCTTCTTTAACTTTCCATAAATTTCCTTAGCTATCCTGCATAACCCTTCCTCCTTAACTAAGGGGAAGACCGCTACCTTAATTGGGGCTAGTTCCTTAGGTAAGGAAAGTATTATCCTACCCTTCCTTTCCCTATATGAGTACTCGAGTACGACGTAGAGTAACCTCTCGATGCCGAAAGAGGGTTCAGCTACGTGGGGGAGGAACCTCTCTACATAATCCTTCTCCTCCCTTTCTACTACTATTAAATGCTCGTTATTTAACTTGATGGAGCCTATCCCCTCTATGTTTAGCTCTAAACCCCCTTTGCTTAAAGCTTCAACTACCTTTCTACCATCTAAGGAATTAAGGTTACTAAGTATTGCAGGTAATTTATCTTTACCGAAATCCCTTATTATATTCTTTACTATGGGTTTTACCTGTAATACCTTTCTTACTTCCCCCTCACCTTTGAACCTATACGCCCTTAAATCCCTACCGGAGTACTCCATATGTTTTTTAAGATCGTAATCCGTCCTATAGGCATGTCCTGAAACCTCTACCCATCCCCATCTTTCCGTAAGGACTACTTGATCAAAAGTTTGAGAGGAGTAATGGGCCTTTTCCTGAGGACCCTTCTCCACGAACATTTGTTTATCGTCAGGGATCCCTAAGTAATTTAGGAACTTCTTAGCTAAAGCCATGAAGAAGGCATTCCATTCGTTAGCTATAAATCCTTCCTCAAGCGCTTCGACTACCTTTATCTTAATGGGTTCCCTATTACCATACCTCAATATAGATATTCTCTCCCCTGCTACTTCCTCTAAGTAAGTACATGAAGGATTTAAAGGGTCGAAGAAGAGTTCTATTTCCATTATGGTGAATTCCCTAAGCCTAATCGGCCCCTGTCTAGGTGATATTTCGTTTCTCATAACTCTTCCTATTTGAGCTATACCTAAAGGTAATTTCCTGCCCATAACTTCATATATCCTATGGAAATTAAGGAACATCCCTTGGGCCGTTTCGGGTCTAGCGTAACCTACCTGCTCGCTATAGGGCCCTATAGTAGTTTTAAACAATAAATTAAACTTACTTACGGGACCTAAGGTACCGCCACACTCTGGGCATTTCACACCCTTTTCAGCTATTAACCTATTCAGCTCCTCCTCCCGGAGCCCTTCTAATCCCGTTAAACCCTTCTCCTCAAGTAGGTGATCCGCCCTGAATTTCCTACCGCATTTAACGCATTCAACTATATAATCCGTAAAGTGCTCTATATGGCCTGATGCTTCGAAAACCTTTGATGGAGTTATAATGGGGGTCTCTATCTCTACTATGGTTTCCCGGTAGGGTTTAACGAACACTTCCCTCCATTTCTCAATTATATTATTTTTAAGCCCTACCCCTAAGGGGCCTAAGCTTATGAAACCGCCTATACCACCATATATCTCATAGGATTGCCAGAAGAAGCCTCTCCTCTTAGCTAACCTACTAATCTTCTCGTACTTATCTTCCATTAGCTCACCTATAGGCCTAGCTTAAGTTATGTTATAATTAGTTTACGTATTACCCATATTTAAGGGGTTATGCCTCTTAGTTCCTAAAACCGTTATAAGGTAAGGAGCTAAAATAGCTACGGTGGCTGAGATGACTTCAAATCTCTACTTAAACCCGCCTTGTGTTCCCTTCGGGGGGTTTAGCAGGAA
Organism: Thermofilum sp. ex4484_15; assembly: GCA_002254595.1. GTDB lineage: Archaea > Thermoproteota > Thermoprotei > Thermofilales > EX4484-15 > EX4484-15. The sequence goes on along the minus strand of NJEH01000036.1, from coordinate 1,714 downwards.
GTTCGACGAAACTCCATTTACGTTAATAGGGGTACCTTTAGAGGCCACGGTAAGTTATAGGCCCGGTACTAGGTTCGCTCCTTTAAGGATAAGGGAGGTATCTAGGGAGTTGGAAACATATAGCTTAAGAGCTGGTTTGGATTTTGAAAAGATAGGCGTATATGATGCGGGTGATTTAACTTTATTTCAAACCGATTTAATTAAGAACTTAAACCTTATAGGAAATACTTTTAAAGAATACGTGGGGAAAGGTAAGAGAGTAATTATATTAGGAGGAGAACATACGCTAACTCTAGCTTGCATAAGGGAGTTAAGCAAGGAACCGACCTTATTAATAGATTTCGACGCTCACATGGACTTAAGGGACGAATACCCTCTAGGTTCTAAGGTAAGCCATGCTACCGTCATGAGGAGGGTAAGCGAATTAAGTAACGTTAGCTTAATCGAAATAGGTGTTAGGGGCTTCTCGGAGGAAGAATATGAATACGCTAAGAAGGAGGGGGTAACGGTCTTCTACTTACGTTCTGGCGCTATAAATGCAAACAAATTCTTACGGCGCGTAAAGGAGGAATTAAGCAAAGTCGAAAGGGTTTACCTCTCGATAGATATGGACGTTCTAGATCCCTCTATAGCCCCAGGGGTAGGCAACCCAGAACCAGGAGGGTTAACTTTACATAGTTTATTAAATTTGATAGCTAGCATAGTAAGCGATAAGATCGTCGCCTTCGACGTAGTTGAGGTATGTCCTCCTTATGATATATCTGATATAACTTCCTTTACCGCTGCCAGGGTAGTATACGAAGTAGCTTCACTTATATGGAGGGTTTTAAAGAAGGGCAGGGTTAGTAACTAAACGGTAGGTCGTAACTGAGGTAACCTCTGATCCTTTGATAATACCTTCCAATATTTACGGAAATTCTTACGACAAAACTTAAATCATACCCAGGCTACTTACCCTCTAGGGATAGGATGGGGTCCTCAACTACGCGTTGGAAGCCTTACGTATGTTTGAGGTGCCATAGAGTATTCGAAGCCAAGGATATGGAGTTATTACCTGGGATCCATTGCCCTTATTGCGGATATAGGATAATAGCTAAAACTAGACCCCCTATAGTTAAGAGGGTTAAGGCCGTTTAATAGGAGCCAACTTTTATATATACCTTCACGTAAGTGATGTTAAGGGTTTAAGGAAATGGGAGAGAAAGAGGAGAAGGAACAACCCGAACTACTTGTACCGTTAGAGATATACTTAGCTTCGGGCATTAGGATAGGAACCCATATTAAAAATAAGTTCATGGAACAATTCATCTATAGCGTAAGGCCCGATGGCCTTTACCTCCTAGACGTGAGGAAAATAGATGAACGTATAAGGATAGCTGCCCGCTTTATAGCTCAATACGAACCAGAGGAAATAGTAGCTGTGTCCGCTAGGTTGTACGCTAGGAAGCCCGTACAGAAATTCTGCGAATACACCGGTGCAATACCCATAGTGGGTAGGTTCATGCCGGGTACCTTCACTAACCCTAGCTTAAGGAACTACATAGAAGCCGAGTTATTAATAGCTTCGGATCCGAGAGCCGATTATCAAGCGCTAACTGAAGCGGGGGAAGTAGGAATACCGGTAGTCGCTTTATGCGATACGGATAGCATATGTAGTTACGTAGATTTAGCTATACCAGCGAATAACAAGGGTAGGAAGTCCTTGGCATTAATA
>NJEH01000035.1 GCA_002254595.1 Thermofilum sp. ex4484_15 | reverse complement strand
GCAAGCTGAAATAGTAGCGGATTATATGCGTAAGCACGGGCCCTTCATGCCGCATAGGCTAGGACCTGAGGAGATGGAATATACTACTTTGCCTAAAGTACTAGAGAAATTGCAAAGTAGATTTAAGAAAGCAGGGCCTTCAGGTAGGATTAAGTAGCTTTTAATAATCCCTTAAAGAAGGAGAGAGAATAGTAGGAAATATTTCCTTCTTTATCAACTATGGCTATAATGGGTTCCTTCCTTAACCTTATACATTCGTTAATTATGTTCCTTATTTCCCTAAAACTTACCTTTTCGCCTTCCGGTATTACATAAACGTAATAGCTAACTATTTTATCGTCCTTTGATTTATTGATTACTGCAAATTTAATACCTCTTCCCTCTACCTCTCTTGCTAGGAGCCCCCTTCTCCTTAAGTCATTATAAATTAAGAATTTTAACCAAACATTTTCGTCCATACTAATTAGTTTCTTCAGTAGATCTCTTAGGTCCAAAGGTTTATTATGTTCATCAACTATATAGGCTCTATCATTGTATATTAAGAAAACCGCCTCATAAGGCCTTAACCTAACCTCTCCCTCCTCTATAAGCCCCATATAATCCTTATGATAAAGCTCTCCTATCCTCCCGTTATTTATGACTTTTATCCATCCATCCTTTATCATTAACTTATATTTCTGTGGCATATCACTCTTTCCCCCTATCTTTAGGGCATATATATTCCTTAGGGGCTTTAGGGAATAGCTCCAAATATTTCCTAAGCACTCTAGGGATTTCTATACATCCATCTTCCGTTTGATAATTCTCTAATATAGCAGTTATAGCCCTAGAGGTAGCTATAGCCGTGGAGTTAAGGGTATGGACGTAACCTTCAGCAGGTAAACCCCTAGCTTTAGCGTACCTAATGTTTAACCTATAGGATTGGTAATCGGTACAGTTACTACAGGAAACCACTTCCCTAAATCTACCCTGACCTGGCATCCAAGCTTCCAAATCGTACTTCTTAGCTGCTACTACCCCTAAATCGCCAGTACATACGTTAACTATCCTAAAGGGTATCCCTAGCCCTTTCCACAGTTCTACGGCATTATTTAATAATTCCTCGTGGAGTTTCCATGAATCTTCAGGTAACGAGAAGACGAATTGTTCAACTTTATTGAATTGATGTACTCTAAAGATACCTTTAGTATCCTTACCGTGGGCACCGGCTTCCTTTCTAAAACAAGGGCTTATACCGGCGTACCTTAAAGGTAACTCTCCTTTAGGTATAACTTCATTCATGTACATAGCTGCTATTGGATGCTCCGATGTAGCTATTAAGTAAAGGTCCTCATCCTCTACTTTATAAATAGCGTCCTCGAAATCGGATAGGCTAGTTACGCCTTCGTAAGGCCTCCTCCTCATCATGAATGGAGGTTCTATTATAATGAAGCCCTTTCTGGATAAGTAATCTAAAGCGTATAGGATTAGGGCTAGCTCTAGCCATACTAAGTCCTCTAATAGGTAATAGAACCTAGAACCGGCTACCTTAGAAGCCCTCTCGGTATCTATGAGTCCTAACGTATAACCCATTTCGTAATGGCTTAAGGGCCTTCTCTCGACGACCTCGTAATCTATGTTAGCCTCATTTACTTGAAGTAAGAACTTATCTAAGTACCCCCTCCACACCTTAGGCTTACCGTAAAAGTATACCGGTACATTATCCTCCTCGCCCTCCCCCTCGGGTACGGTTTCATGTACTACGTTAGGTATCGAAAGTAGTAATTTATCCCTTAAAGCTTTATACCTCTCAACCTCGTCTTCTAATGCCTTAATTTTATGGAGTAAGGCCTTAGCCTCCTCTATCCTCTTGGATCTTAAAGTTGAATCCTTAATCCTCCCTATTTCCCTTGTAATGACGTTATGGGCATGTCTTAACTCATTCAATTCGCTTAGCTTCCTCCTCCATAATTCATCATACAGCCTAGCCCTGTCTACTATTTTAGGATCAAGCCCTCTCCTCCTTTGGGATTCCTTTAGTTTTCCAGGATTATTCCTAAGCAAGTAAAGTATGCTCCACGTAGTTCATCTCACTCCTTAGGCTTCGTCCTATTAGAAATTAAAAGGACTGATATAAACAATTCCTGATACTTATTACGTTAGTACGTCCCTTACCTTTTTAAATTACCTATAATCTTCTTAATGGATTCAAGGCCAGAAGCTATGAAATTCTCAGATACCAAAAAAGGCACATCGTTCGGCGAACCCACGTCCTTCCACATAAATCCCTTTATACCGTTAACATCTATATCTATTACTTTAAACTTCACATTAGCTTTCCTCAGTAACTTTACGGCCTCTGCGCACTCCGGATTCCTCGATTTAATGTAAAGGACGTATTCAGCCATGCTGAACGCCCTAAATTATTAGCTTTTCAGGGATTATTTAACGAAATCTTATGCTTAACGAAAGTATTATTACGATATCTAGGCAAGGAGTATTTTGAGGGTTCAAGGGGTTAGTTAATGAAGGTAGTATGTACAGGTATAAGCGGTAGTGGAAGAGTAGAATACCTAAATAAGGTAATAACGGCTTCAAGAAAGGAGGGTAAACCACTAGAACTCATGAACATAGGGGAAATGATGTTTGAAGCAGCTAAGAGGTTAGGTAGGGAGATCAAGGAGGAAAAGATACTAGATATACCTCAACCGACTTTGGACTGGTTAAGGGCGGCGGTCTTCGAACAGGTATTAAGAAGGATATATAGTAACGAAGGTAGGGACTATATAATAAGTACCCACGCTGCTTTTAGATGGAAGAAGTATCTATTACCTGCTTTCGATTTCTTCTACTTAAACGAGTTATCGCCAGACATCTATGTAACTATCATAGACGATATTTTCTCGATAAAATACAGGCTTGAATCCAACCCTCAGTGGAAGGGTAGGCTTAACTTAAGGGAGATAGCTATTTGGCAGGATGAAGAGGTTTTCATAACTAAAATGCTAGCTAGTTACCAGAGGAGACCTCATTATATAATCGCGTTAAGGGAGCCTGGAGAAACCCTTTACGATATAATGTATAGCGATAAAAGGAAAGCTTACCTAAGTTTCCCGATAACTCATGTTAAAGCCATAGAGGACCATTTAAAGGGCGTTAGGAGGTTTAAGGAGGAACTAAGGAAGTACTTCGTAGTATTCGATCCCATGACTATAAACGATATGGAGAGGTTATATAAAGTTAAGGAGGCATGTGAAAAGGGAGTAGACAAAGTAACCTTAGAGGTAGATGGGGGAGAGTTGAAGGTAGATGTTAAGGAAGTATTAGAGGCCGAGGAGGATATAAAGTCGCAAACCGTAAGGAGGGATTACTTACTAATAGATCAAAGCGACGTAGTAGTAGTTTATTACCCGGTAGCGGTTATGTCCCCAGGGGTACTAGCTGAGATGATATACGGTTTCAGCAATAATAAAGACGTTTATGTGATATTTACTGGCTCTAAAGGTAAGAGTCCCTTCTTCGAGTATTACGCTACGAAGATATTTAGTAGCGTAGATGAATTCTTCAATTACATAGTGGAGGAAGGATTAACTCAGCGACCCGTTAAGGAGGAGGTAAAGGAGCTAGCTTAAGTATAATTTTTATATCAGTAATGGTTTAAGTTACGGGTAAAGGAGGTAAACCTATATGTTAGAGTTGAAGTTCCCCTTGTTGGTTATTAACTTTAAGGCCTATAAGGAGTCCTCGGGTAAGAGGGGTTTAGAATTAGCTAAGGTAGCTGAAAGAGTCTGGAAGGAAACCGGAGTTAGTATAGCAGTAGCCCCTCAATTAACGGATTTAGCTTATATAGCCCAATCGGTCGAAATACCAGTTTTCTCCCAACACGTAGATAACTTCACTCCAGGCGCCCATACTGGTTACGTAACGTTAGAAGCCATTAAGGATGCTGGAGCTATAGGAACTATGATAAATCATTCGGAGAGGAGGGTTAGGTTAGACGTCATAGACGATGTAGTTAAAAGGGCTAAGGAACTTAAGTTAGTGACCCTTGTATGTAGTAATACTCCAGAGGTAAGCGCTGCGGTAGCTGCTTTAAATCCGGATATGATAGCTATAGAACCACCGGAACTAATAGGTACAGGAATACCGGTCTCCAGGGCTAAACCGGAGGTAGTAACTGGAACCTTAAATTTAGTAAGGAAGGTAAATCCCTCGGTAAAAGTATTAACAGGTGCGGGAATTACTACAGGTGAAGATGTTGAAGCGGCCCTAAAGTTAGGCACCGTAGGGGTCCTTTTAGCGTCGGGAGTAGTTAAAGCTAAGAACTGGTACAAAGCGATAATGGATTTAGTTAAGCCCATGATGCGCTAATGTTATAATTTTTGATTTAATTCTGAACGAATTACTAACATTAATATCTTTAACTTAATCCTACTTAAGAAAAGTAGAAAAGTTTATATTATATTTCCTACAAATTGAAGCGGGATTAGGAGATGGATTTACAAATTGAAAGTATAGATAACAAAGATTGGGAAATAATATGTGAACTTCAGAGGAACGGCAGGGCTAGTTTAGTTGAAATAGGAAATAAGGTAGATCTTAGACATCCTAGCGTTAAGGCTAGGCTAGATAAGCTCATAAGGAGGGGTTTAATAAGAGTTCAAGCTAATATTAACGTAGCTAAGTTAGGTTATCAATTGGCTTTAATAGTAATTGAGGTGAACGAGCTACCTAAGGCTTTAGATAATTTAGATAAGTTAAGGCAATGTCCTAAAGTAGTCCTTATAGCCGTTAAGGAGGGGGATTATAATCTCCTAATACTAGTCCTTTACAGGAAGCCTGGAGAGCTAAAAGCTTTCATAGAAAAAAGAATAAGGAACATACCGGGATTAAGAAGACTTAGCGTTGAGAACAGCTTCTTATTGAAACCACGATTCCTTCCTTGTGAACTAGGTAATTTAAGCGCTATATGCGATGACGAATGTCGTACTTGCGAATTTAAGGAGGAACCCTTTTCGTGTCCCGGCTGTAATTTAGGAATTAAGTAAAAGGCGATCAAAATGCTCGAGATTAAAGATCTTAATGTAGGAGCGGAGGGACGTACTATAGTAAGGGGGGTAACGTTAACTTTAAGGAATGGAGAACTTCATCTATTAATGGGGCCTAACGGAGCTGGGAAATCCACTTTATTAAAAGCCATCATGGGCCTTTCTCCTTATGAAATCATAAAGGGAATTATAATATTCAATGGGGAGGATGTTACTAATTTAAAACCGTACGAAAGAGCCAAGAGGGGTTTAGCTTTAGCTCACCAATATCCTCCTAAGCTTAAAATAAGATCGGGTTACTTATTAAAGAGACTAGCCAATAAGTACGGTCATAGTAATGACTCGTTGAGGGAAATTCGTGAATTAATAAAGGAGTTAGGTTTAAGCCATTTACTAAATAGGGAGCTATATAGGGATTTCAGTGGTGGTGAGGTCAAGAAATTCGAATTGCTTACTTTAATAGTGCAGAAGCCTAAGGTAGCTTTACTAGATGAACCAGATAGCGGTATAGATTTAGATAGCATAAGGAAACTAGCTTACCTTATTTCTAAATTAGTTGAGGAAGGAACCAGCGTACTATTGGTAACCCATACCGGACATATCGTGAAGTACCTACATAAGGTCAATAAATTACATGTAATGACTTACGGTAGATTAGTTTATAGCGGTGGTGTAGACGTCTTACCGGCAATATTGGAGAAGGGTTATCATGAAGCGTTAGGGATGAGGTGGGATAATTGAAGTGGAGGGAGGAGTTAAAGGAAAAAGCTAAAAGGTCCTTAAATAAGAGGCCTCCCTACGGTCCGGATGTAAACTTAGGAGTTTTTCTATGGGATAAAGGGGGGAAGGCCTATCGTAACCTTAGTACATTACCTCAACCTATCTTAGAGAGGGCTAAAGTTACTGGTATTGATGTTAAGGAGGAACGCGTAGGGGGTACCTATTTCCAATTAGATTTTGACGTATTACGTGCTAAATTAGCTAAGGATTTTAAAAGAGCGGGGGTTTACTTAATGAGCGTAGAGGAAGCGTTAACGGAATTTGAATGGGCGCGAAATTATTACTGGAAGGCTTTACCCGTAGACACTGATAAATATACCGCCATAACCGAACTTAAGGGCAGTCATGGCTATTTCATTTATGTACCGCCTAAGGTTAAGGTATCTAAGCCGTTGCAGACGTGTTTATTCATACATAAGGATAGTGTAGCGCAGGCAATTCATAATATAGTAATAGTAGACGAAGGAGGAGAGCTTAACTTATTAACGGCTTGTTCAGCCCTACCGGTTAAAGCATTACATATAGGGATTACTGAATTTTATGTAAAGAGAAACGCTAAATTGACCTTTACCATGGTTCACTTTTGGTCTCCTACTCTTCACGTTAGGCCTAGGGCAGTAGCATTAGTGGAGGAAGGTGGCTACTTCCTCAATTACTATATTCACATGGCACCAGTGAAAAGTTTACAAACGTTCCCCACGGCGAAGCTCATAGGAGAGGGAGCTCAAGCATACTTAACCTCCATTTTACTGGCTAGTAAGGACGCTTATTTAGATGTAGGGGGTGGGATAGAATTTAAGGCTAATAATACGAAGGGTGAGGTTATCTCTAGATCAGTAATAAGGGATGAGGCTAATGTAATCTTGAGAGGGGAGCTAGTAGGTAGTAGTACGAGTAAAGGTCATATAGATTGTAAGGGTTTACTTCTCTCCGAAAGGGCTAGAGGGGAAGCTATACCTATACTTAAATCCTCTACCGGTTTAGCTGAATTAACGCACGAAGCTGCTCTGGGTAAGATATCTCATGAGGAATTAGAGTACTTAATGTCTAAGGGCTTTAGCGAGGACGAAGCGATTTCATTGGTAGTACGAGGATTTTTAGAAACCGGTTTAGAAAAGCTCCCTCCAAACTTAAGAGGTTACGCCGATAGGATCTTAGATTTAATCTCTAAATACGCTAGAGGCTAATTCATTTTAACTGTTTTAAATTAGGATGCGTAAAATGAAAAACTATCCTTAATTAATCAGTCCATGAATGGTACATCATCTATCAGCACTCGGCAAATTCATCCTCAAAGGAGGACAGTCAATCTGATCTAATAAAAGTTTCCCTCCCTAACCTCAATGTCCTGGGAAGGTTATTTCCATCAATCTTTTAGCTACTTCATATGCCTTACTAGGATCTGAGCTAGCTTCTAGCGTAGCGGATCTAGGGTAAACTTCCAATTTGTAATCGCCTTCCCCCATGGTTTCTATGGAGAGGTAAACGAAATCTAATTCCTCGTCACCGTAAAGCATTTTACCTTTACTTAACTTTACAGAGGTAACTTCACTTAGGAGGCTGGAAACTATTTTCTTAGCGCTCTGTAAGCTAAGCTTGGAGAAGAACTCTAGTAATTTGGGGTTATCATGCTCGATAATTACGTAAGTCCTCGCTAAATCCTTAAATTCATAAACGCTTAACTTCATAACCCCTCAAGAGTATTATAAGGAATGGTACCCCCTTAATAAGCTATTAGGTTAGAGGTAATTAACTGAAAGTTAATTTTAAGGTATTTTAAAGGTCGCTAACACCTTCTTCCGAGATCCTAAAGGCTACTTCCTTCTCCGCATGTTTAGGAGAATCTATTATCCTTGCTATCCTCTTACCCTCCTTAGCCTTCTTAATCCATATCCTATATGTACATCCATGAGCTACTATATTCCCTCCAGCCGGTTTAAGGGGGTTACCGAAGAAGACATCAGGGCTAGCTATGACTTGGTTAGTTACTACTATAGCTACATCATAAATACTAGCTAACCTCATTAGTTGGCTGATATGGGCGTTTAGTTTCTGTTGCCTAGCAGCTAAGTTCTCCCTACCCGGGTATTCGGCCCTGAAGTGGCTAACTAAGCTATCTACCACTAGCAACTTTACATTCTCGGGTTCTACCATTTTCTTTACTTCATTTACTAATAGCATTTGATGATCGGAATTGTACGCCCTAGCGTATATGATGTTCTCTAGTACCTTATCGGGTTCCATCCCCCTATATTGCGCTATTTGGATTATCCTCTCCGGCCTGAAAGTACCTTCCGTATCTATGTATACGGCTTTACCCGATAGCCCTCCCTTATCTACCGGTAG
>NJEH01000003.1 GCA_002254595.1 Thermofilum sp. ex4484_15 | reverse complement strand
AGGTATTTTGACGAGAGGGATCCAGCCGTAAAGAGAGCTATAGCTCACTTGATTAAAGTAGCGCATAACTCGCCTTACGGCTATAGGACAGTGAGCATATGTGGGCAAGCGCCTAGCGTTTACCCAGATTTCGCAGCATTCTTAGTTAAGGTAGGAATAGATAGCATTAGCGTAAACCCAGACGTAGTAGTGAGGACTAGGCAATTAGTAGCAGACGTAGAAAGGAGGTTATTAGCAGAGAGGTTAGAGAGGATATTGGAGGAATTAAATAGGAGGAGGGCTTACGAAAGGTCTAGAAGGGTTAAGGAGGACTACGAGTGGAGGCCGAAGTGGGAGGAGATATATTAAACATGGGTATTAGGGATGAAAAGCAGGTTCGGAATTTTGTTTTTACGCTATCTAAAGCGTATACCTAATTATTTTAGGGAACATCCTAAGAAATTAGTTACCTTGGTTACAGCCGCTTTATCACTATTTTTCTCATTATTGACCATGTTATGGCGGGGGGCCATAATAATAGCGGCTTTAATAGCGGTTACTGGTTATATAGTAAGGGGCTTCGTGAAGAAGACCCTTACTGAGAAGTTAATGACCAAGATAACATATCCCAGAGAGGTAAGCAGTTCGAAGTACTCCAGGATAAAGCGTATAAGCGCTAAATTAGGCAGAGCTCCTGAAATTTATAAGCTTTACGTAAATGGTAGGGTTATATCCATAAGATTAGGGTATTGCAAGATACACGGCATATACTTCGAATGCCCTTTACCTCTTCAATGCCCTAGATGCTTAGAGGAAGGACGGATATGGGATAGGACCTTTAAAAAGTTAACGGTAACCCCTCCTTAGCTCTTAGGGCTGGGAAGCTCCTTAGAGAGTATTTCCCTTGCCTCCCTTTTTATCTCGGTCTCCCTAATTAGTACTTGTATCATTAGCGCCACCGTAATTACTACCCCATATACTAAGTTTATCCAGAAACCGGCTACTCCCGCGGCTAAGAGGCCTAATTCTATGAGGCCTAAGGTTAGGCCTCCAAAGAAAGTGCCGAAGATAGTACCACTACCCCCGAAGATAGAAGTACCTCCTACTACTACTGCTGCTATGGATTTCATTAAGTAAGCTTCACCTAGGGAAGGCCAAAACGTAGCTACTTCTAGTGTAGCCAAGATTCCAGCGAAAGCCGAAACTACCCCATGTATCATAAATACACCTATTAGGATCTTATCGGTGTTTATTCCCATCATCTGAGCGGCAGTTCTATTATCGCCCGTGAAGTAAACGTGAGCTCCGAACTTATGACGGTTAAGGAATACCCATAATATGATCGCTAAAACTATAGTCCATATCATTTGAGCTGGGAAGAAGCCCCCTATCCTACCTACGAGTAACTTAAATAGTAAGGCATCCCTGTACATGAAGAGAGGTATACCGAACCCTTGACTACATACCATAACTACCCCTCTCCAGAAGAAGAGTGTACCTAACGTAGCTATCATAGAAGGGATCCTAGCCTTAGTTACTAATAGTCCGTTAAGGAAGCCAGCTACTAGGCCTGCCAGTAAGGCTAATATTACTCCGAGCAGATTAGGACCGAAGTGAGTCCAAGAAGTGGCAAGTACCCAAGAAGCCCAAGCCATAACTGAGGGGAAGGAAAGATCTATTTCCGCGCATATTATTACGTAAGTTAAACTTAACGCGGGAACTATAGTAAAAGGCATAGTGGACATCAAGGAGGTATAAGTGAAAGGCCTAGTAAATGCGAAGGGATTTAAAGCGAAGAAGAGAGCCCATAAGGCTAAGAAGAGCACAAAGACCGCTACTTGTATTCTATACCTATACCAAACTAAGGAGAAAGCGTCCGAGATCCTTCCCATTACGGATCACTTCTCCACTTAACTGCTAGCGTATTCAAGAGGCCTTGATACCAAGTTTATTTCGCGATATTCAACAGGTATAGTACCTGTCCTAGCTATAGTTACTAAAATATTAGAGAGGTCTTCTATACTTAGGTCGCTCTTCCAGAATTCCGCTACTATCCTCCCCCTATCCATTATGGCAAACCTATCAGCTACAGGGTATACGTGATAGATATTATGCGTAATGAAGACACACGATTTACCCCTCTTCTTTAAATCCTTAACGAACTCTAATACTCTGTTTACTTCGGAAAGAGATAGTTGGATAGTGGGCTCATCAAGAATTACTAAGTCCGCCTTAAAGTATAGGGCTCTAGCTATCTGAACCCCTTGCTTATAACCGCCCGATAAGGTCCTAGCTAACTTACCCGGGTATATTATCTCGCTCTTAAAACCCATTTCCTTAATTAACTTCATAGTAGCTTCCTCCATTTCCCTTATCTTAAGGAAACCTAAGGAGTTAGTTAACTCCCTGCCCATGAAAATGTTACGCCATATGGGCTGGTTCTCAGCTATAGTCCTCTCCTGATGTACTATTTCTACACCCAAAGCCTTAGCTATCTTCGGAGTTATCCTTTTAAACCTCCTACCCTTTATCCATATCTCCCCTCCATCTGGAGCGTAAGTACCGGTTATCGTCTTTACAAGAGTAGACTTACCTGCCCCGTTATCGCCTACTAAGCCTACTACTTCGTTATACCCTACCCTGAAGTTAACGTTCCTTAAGGCGATTACATCTCCAAATCGTTTTATTAAGTTTCTCGTCTCAACTAAATACTCAGACCTATCCTCTATAGACATGGTTTGACACCATGATCATCCTCAGAAAATAGGGTAAAAAAGGGAATAAATATTTTACCTATAACCGGCCTTTACGAGCTTCTCAACCTGTTCTACGTTCCAACGCCCTATTATAGCGCCGCCGGTATCTATATAGAGCCCTGCGAAGCCGTACTTCTTACTTAGGAAGAGGTTAAGTACCGTTAAGAAGCCCTGTAAGTAGGGTTGCTGATCTATTATTAGCTGTAAGTAACCGTCCCTTATAGCTTTTACAGACCCCGGGGTTAAATCAAAGCCTATACATATTATCTCTCCAGGTTTCTTATGGATGGCCTTTATATACTCCTCTACGGCAGCTGTAGTACCTCCCCCATCGAATACCATTAACTTAACGTCTGGGTGAGCGGTATAGTAACCTACTACATAGGGTATACCTTCGGCCGGGTTACCGTATACCGATGGCGGATGAGATACCCTATCTACTATTAAACCAGCTTCCTTTAGAGCGTCCTCGCAACCTATAGCCCTTAAGGCTCTAGCAGGCTGTTCCCAACTACCGGAGAATATTACCGCCCTATCTCCCTTCTTTAAGTGATACCTCTTTATAGCTTCCTTAGCAAGTATGTAACCAGATCTATATAGGTTCTGGCCTACATAACCGCAGAACCAGTACTTCTCTCTTAACTTAGGTACGTCTACGTTAGCTAAAGTTACTAGTATACCTTTTTTAGCGGCTTCCTCGAATAGCGGCGCAAGAGCTCCATAACCGGGATGCCCCATTACTACGATACCATCTGGCTTGGCAGCTATGGCTTTCTTAAATTCAGCTATCATCCTCTCGGGATCCCAATTAGTATGAACGTACCTTAAGGTAATACCCAATAAATTAGCGGCATCAGTAGCTCCTTTTACTAACCTAGCGTCGAAGGGATCTCCCTCAGCGCCGCCTATCCAGTAAATGACCATTCCCTTACCTGGCTTAGGTTGAGCGGCGATATATAATGAAGACGCTGAAAGTAATAGTACTATGGTCAGTAACGTTAATACAAACCTTTTAAAAGCCATTAATTCCACCGTTTTATGATCATTTTAAACGATATATAAATTTTAAGGGGTTCTTCATAAAGGTTTTATAACTAAATTCTTTTACTAAAGGGGGGATATAATGGACGTTATTAAGGTGGGAGTGGCACTAATAGAGCCTCCCGAAGGGGCTATAGGAGGTAAACCTTCATCGGAAAGGTGGTTTAACGAAATAGAGTCGAAGATTAAGGAGTACCTTACTTCTTACTTACCTGACTTTAAGTTCTACTTTAAGAAAATTAAGGACTACGATGACGTAATCGACTTCCTAAAGGAGGGGAGGGATTGCGTAGGACACCTCATATTGGTACTGAACTGTATAACCGGGTTATTAAGGCCTCTAATATGGAGCGGTAAACCTACAATACTCATAGCTGAGACGTACGGCGGAGCCGGAGATTTCCTACTGGAGTACCCCCACGCTAGAGAACGAGGGGTTCCGGTGATAGGCCTTATTACGAGGGACTTGTGTAACGAAATTATACTAAGGAAATTAAAACTTCTTAAAGTAATACATCAGCTTAAGAACTCCAGAATATTGTTTATAGTCTCTCCGGGGGAGCGCTACCTTATGAGCTTAGAGTACCCCTTAAGTGTAGACCTTTACTCTATCATAAGGGAGTTACAGACCATAGCTGGAGTAAATATGGAGATTATGAACGTTAAGGAATTTATCCAAAAGTACTATAGTAAGGTTAAGGAGGAGGCGGCTAAAGTTATAGCCAAGAAGTGGATTAATGACGCCGAAGGTAATTTGGAGAGAGAAACCGAGGAAATCATTAAGTCGGCTAAACTATATTTAGCGTTAAGGAGGGCCGTAGAGGAGCGCCAAGCACAGGCAGTAGCCGTAGACTGTATAGTGCTACGCAATAGCGGCCTATTAGATGCATGGCCTTGCTTAAGTTACATGGAATTATGGAACGATAACGTAATACCAGTATGTGAAGCTGATGCTTCCTCCGCATTAATAATGCTGGCTATGAATTATCTAACCGGTAGGCCCGGCTTTATCGCTGATCCCTCCCCTGATAATTTAAGGGACGAGGTAGTTTATTACCATTGTTATGCTCCGCTTACTCCTTACGGTAAGGAGGACAAGCGCTGCCCTTACATAATCACTTCGGCACACTTAGGGGTGAAGAAGGCTTCAGTTCATGTAAAGTTGCCGGTAAACGAAACCGTAACAGCAGTGGGTTTATCTCCTGAGGAAAGATTACTTGTAGTACATGTAGGAAAAGCCGTAGCTAACGAATTATCAGAACACGCTTGTGCTACTAAATTAATCGTTAAGGCGAATACTAAAGCCTTAATACGCAAGTGGAGGAAGAGGGCAGGCTGGCATAGGGTAATATTCTACGGAGACTGGAGGGAGGAGCTAAGGGACTTAGCTACGCTCCTAGGCTTAAGGTTTTTAGAGGAGGATGAATAACATGGTAAACCAGGACCTTAAGCTTAAGGTACAGTTCTTAAAGCTTAAGAGTGCATGGGAAGTTTGGGCTACGGAGGAAACTCTTTTAGCTAGGGATGCATGGGTAAAAGGTGTTAGGAAGCCGAGGGATCTCCTAAGGGAAGAAGAAAGGCCCAAAAGGGATGTAAGTTTAGCTACCTTAGAAAGAGAGGGCTTAGTAGAAGTTTTACCCTCTATGACCGTAAGGGAGGTTAGCGATTTACGTAAGATACCTAGGGACGTCGACTTAATAGTGATAGAAGATAGCGGGGATTGGTTTGCTCCCGATGAAATATTAGAAGGGATAGCGAAGTTAGGTAAGCCCATTATAGCGGAGTGGGATAAATGGGGCTATGCCATCCATGGTAGGATATCTAAGTATAGGCTACGTAAGTTCTCCAAAGTTAAACGTTACTTCACCATGGGGGTGAAGGACTTACTAACCACGCTTAACGCACTTAGGGGGTTAAAGAAGCTTAAACATATGAAAGTACTATACATAGGAAGGTTTCCCTCCCATAGTGTATTTACCAGTAATGGAGTTACATTCGAATACATTAGGGAGAAATTCGGAACTACCTTCATAAAGCTAAGTTTAAATGATTACATAAAGGCAATAGAGGGAATTAAAGAGGATGAAGTGAAGTACTTAACCGAGGAGTGGCGTAAGAAGTTTTCATTATTAGATGGTAGAGGCGAGGTTCTTGAGAAGTATGCTAAGGTATATGAAGCTTTAAAACGCCTCCTTAAGGAGTGTGAGGCTAACGCAGTTACCGTAGATTGCGCAGCTTTACCTAACATAGACTACGTGCCCTGTTTAGCATTTTCCTTATTGATAGATGAAGGCATCCCCTGCGGATGCGAAGCGGATCTACCCGCTTTACTAACTATGTCTATGCTAATGGGGATTTCCAATAGCCCAGCCTTAATGGGTAACTTAAACGAAAACGTAACCCATAGCGATATAGAAAGTAATATAGTGGTAGTTAACCACGATGTAGTACCTACTTCCCTGAGCTGCCCGGGTTGTAAAGTTAGGTTAAGGGATTTCCATGCTACCGGTAAGGGCTTAACGCCTTACGTAGAGTTAAGGAGCGGGGTTACTGTAACTTTAGCTGGCTTACATTGGGATATGGATAGCCTATGGGCGTCTAAAGGAATTATTAGATGGACCGAGGATACGGTACATTGCCGTATATCCATAGGAGTGGAGGTTGAAAATGCGAGGAAATTGAGTAAGGAGGCCTTCGGGCATCACGTAGTACTAGTTTACGGGGATCATAGGGAATCCTTAGCTAAGTTAGCGGATTTACTCGATATATCATTTTATCCCCTTTAAAGGTAACGACCCCCTTTATATTCTACTTCCCACTTAAAGTAACTAGAGGGTAATACGATGGCGAAGGATAGCTTAGGTAATAGTCCCGTTGCAAGGGGAACGTTCTTAGCTTACCCTGAGGAGATCGATCCCGATAAATACGTTATCGCATTATATTACGTTGAACCTAATGAAAATACAACCTTGGAGGAAGCCGGTAGGGAAATAGCTTCTGAAGAATCTATAGGTACTTGGACCGAGATTAAGACTCTGAGAGAAACCGTACTTAAATATGCAGCTAAAGTATATAAGATTAAGAGGGTCGATGGGAGCGGGTTAATTTACGTAGCTTTCCCCTTAGACCTAATAGATTTTGAGGGAGGGATCTCCCACTTACTAAGTATAGTAGCAGGCAATTTGTTCGGCCTTTCCTCGCTTAGGAACGTAAGGTTACTGGATCTACAATTACCTAAGGATTATGTAAAGAATTACAGGGGACCGAAATTCGGGATTAAAGGGGTAAGGGAATTAGTAAGTACGATAAGGGAGCCACGTCCGCATCTAGGTACGATAGTTAAGCCTAAAGTAGGTTTAAATCCTAAGGAAACCGCCGAAGTAGCCTATGAAGCAGCTATTGGCGGCGTGGATTTCATTAAGGATGATGAAACTTTAACTAACCAAAAATTTAACCCCATAGAGGATAGGGTCTCTTACGTCATGGAGAAATTAGATTTAGTAAGGGAGGAAACCGACAGGAGAGTAATATACGCTGTGAATATAACTTCGGATTATGGTGAGCTTTTCGAAAACGCTGAAAGAGCCCTCTCTCATGGAGCTAATGCGTTAATGGTAGATGTAATAGTGGTAGGCTTCCCTGCCCTCAGGGCCTTAGCTGAAGATCCTTCCATTAAGGTACCCATACACGTACATAGATGTATGCATGCAGCTATGACTAGGAACCCTAAACACGGCGTACATATGATGGTAATAGCTAAATTAGTTAGGTTAGCAGGCGGCGATCAATTACATACCGGTACTGCCGTAGGTAAAATGGAGAAACCAGGCGCTCAAGCACAGGTATATAAGGAATGGGGAGGGGTTAAATCGGTTAGGAGGATAAACGATTTCCTAAGATCTGAGTGGTATGAACTTAAACCCGTCATGCCAGTAGCTTCCGGGGGAATACATCCAGCTATAGTTCCGTCTAACCTCGAAGCCCTAGGCTCACCCGATATCCAGATAAATGCAGGAGGAGGGATACACGGTCATCCATGGGGTACTAGGGCGGGAGCTAAAGCTATGGTTCAAGCGATAGAGGCTTACCTTAAAGGAATACCACTAGAGGAATACGCTAAGGAAAAGCCTGAATTAAGAGAGGCGTTAAAGTACTGGGGGTATAAGTTTCTTAACCAAAAATAATTTCCACTTTTACACTATTATTGGCTTAATTCCCAATATTTCACAAACCTTCCTTAGGACCTCTACGTAATCCCCATGTATTATGCTTGCATGATGCGTAAACCCCTCCCTAACTAAAGTTTCATAAAGTTTCTTTAAATCCTTAACCTCTACCCAACTCCAAGATCCTCGTAGACTCTCCTTACTTTTTATAATTCTTCCCTTAGTTATTAACATCTTAAATTCCCCGTTTTGCTCTATAAGCCTACATATAGTTACTATACCAGGTTTTAACGGGAACTCCCCAGTACCTTGTGATTTATCCCTACCCAATACCTTCTCCCATAACATGTGGCTAGTTAATTTAATTTTCTCCCCTTCCTTAATTAGAGAAGGAGGCGCATTACCGCAATGCCAGGCTAAAAAGGTATTCTCCTTGCTTTGATGCATTATGGTCCAATCCACGAAATGAGGAGGGGTAGTTTCTAAGGAGGCGAGGTATTCCATTAACATAGTTAAAGCACCATATACATCGGACTCGCAAGCGGCCATTAAACCGCTATCGGTTAAACGACCTAGTACATAACAGGGGACTATGCCCAATACTTCCTCTACTTCCGGCCAGCACCTAAAAGCTATAGCCTTAACGTTCCTATTCTCCGCCATTCTCCTTAACGTTACCTCGAGCTTAGCTATCTTGGCTAAGGCTTCCTCATCTATCTCCATTATCCCCACTTGTTTCCTTATCTCCTCAATTACCTTCCTAACCTCAGCGTCCTCTTTGCTTAACTTATTAAATTCCGAAATAACTTCAGCTAACGAAAGATGTACTACCTCCTGACCGAAACTGTTTATCATGGCTACTTCATTAAAGGTACAGGTTTCGAAGGTCTCTGGTCTAGGTCCTATTAAGGCTATTTTCGCCCCTTTGAATCCCTTTATTACATTACATACCCTTACGTAATCCCTTAAGCTTTTAAGGAATGCTTCCTCTTCAGGGAATATTATTCCAGCAAATACGAAATTTATATCCCTCCTACGAAGACCTGAAGTTAAGGAAAGGGTACCGCAGAATGAATCGGATCTCCTACCTCCCTCAGGGGTAAAGGGTCCCTCCTTCGTACCAAATACCAATATAGGCAAATCCCTAAAGGCTTCTGCTATTTTTAAGCCCGCCATTTCGTTACCGAAAGTCATAGTACCTATTATAAGACCATCGATCCTCCGCTCCTTGAAGAGCTCAATGGTTTTCAAGGCATCTTGTTCATCCCTCACCAGCCCGGCTTTCGTTAAATCCTCACTAGGGACTACTACTTCCACACGATCTAGCTTCGATAAGACCTTAAGTACTCTCTCCCTCATCTCGATAGCCCAATGTTCATCGAATAGATCCCTATGAAGCGGTACAAAACCTAACCTTACCTTGTCCAAATCCTTCACCTAACCTTAATGCGATCAAAATATAGTAAGGCCCTTAAGGCTTTATTAAGTTTAAGAGCGCCATTCTAGAAATTATAGACTTCACGAGAGAGAGGTATAGGGACTCCTCTTGTAGGGATTTAACCTCTTTATCCGAAATATTAAAAGCTTTACGTATTCTCCTTATTTTATCTTCGCTAAGGTCTAAGACTCCATCGTCAGTTAATTTAAACTTATCCCCTAATAGGCTCTTAATCATGGATAACGGATCTGAAACCTCTCCTATTATTACAACGACCAATGAGCTTACCCCTTCCCTTATTCCTAAAATTTTATGCGCTTTAACTATCTCCTTGGTACAGGCTGCGTACAGTACTACTTCTACGCTTAACTTCTTAGCGAGCCCTTTACCCCTCAAATGGCGCCTTAAGGCCATGTAAATAGCTGGCATTAAATGTTCCTTTCCTAATATCATGTCAGCGTTGAGTAGGACTACCTCTACTTTACCCCCCTCTTCTATTAACGCCTTTCTATGTAATATCTCCTCTACGTCCCTTAAGTTCAAAGGAGTGCACTTTACTCCTATTATACTTATTCTATATTCCTTTCCATTTACACGTAAGTTCCTAATTATCGGCACTATGACTTCCCTTATCAGCTATTAGTACTTTAAGGAGAGAGCTTATTACCTTAACAGGTAAGCCTGTCTTCCTCTTTAAATAGCTTAAAGCGTCCCCTTCCTCGGTTTTACTACTTAATAGTTCGGAAAGGAGTTCCCCATACTCATGAGGGAATACTACCCATCTATCCGTTACCTTAAGATAGTAATCAGGTATTACTTTAGCCCACGGTTTTACGTAAAGTACAGCACTTTTAACCCTATTAGCTCCAGCCCCCCTTACTATCCCTCTAGCTAGCGATAATGTAGCTCCCGTTTCCACCACATCGTCTACTATCAATACGTCCCTGCCCTTTATCTGGTTAGGATCCCTTAATCCCCTTATTAATTTAGGTTTACGATACCTCACGCCTATACTACCGTATAATCTTATCTCTACTTCATCTACCTTATCTATCGAAAGCATATCGCATAAGTACCTAGCTACAATGACCCCTCCCCTCGCTATAGCTACTATAACCTCAGGTTCATACCCTGAGGACCTTATTTTATTTGCTAATTTAAGTAACGCCCAATACATCCCCGTAGGGGAAAGTATTAAGAACCCCCTTTCATTAACCATGTTATTTAAATCGAAAAGGAATATATTATTTTTTCTAATAGGGTTAATCTACTACGTAGCCTTAAACCTCTAGGAGGGAGAGGATATGGAGGAAGAATGGGAGGAGGGATTAGAGGAAGAGTGGGAGGAGGAATGGGAAGAAAGTTGGGAGGAAGAATGGGAGGAATGGTAAGCTCAACTACCTTAATACAAGGATACTAAGTTAGCTTTATACCCATGACGGTTTAAGTCAGGGGAATTCTAATTTATTATTTTCCTCGTAAACCGTAGTTAAAGTAAGGAGGGTTAAACTATGTTCTACTTCCTCTAACCTAGCTAAATACCTTATAAGGAAGTTAGTTAATTCATCCCACTCCCTTATCCTTACCTTTAGGAGTATATCGTAATCCCCCGTTATTACATGGGCTTCCTGAACCCAGGGAAATCCCTTACCCTTCTCGCTATCCCTTTTTATCCTTTTAGCTAAAGATATTTGATTGGAAATACCCTTACCTCTTCTTGCCTTTATTAGGATGAAAGCTAGATAGTTGTAACCTAATAGCCGATAGTTTAACTTTAACGTATACCCCTCTATAACGCCTAGTTTACGTAACTTCTCTATCCTACTAGCTACGGTAGTCCTAGGTACCCCTATCATTTCGGATAAAGCAGTTATGGGGATCCTAGAGTTCTCGGATAATGATGCTATGATTTTAAGATCTAGCTCATCTAGCGATATTGATGGCATGTTTACTAATATATTCCGTCAGTATTTATAATTTTAACTTTAAATATCCATGTACAAAAGTAATAATGACATATTAATTAAAATAAGTTATATCGAAAGGACGATAAAGTTTATTACGATTTCTAGTTCGAATAGCTATGGTTGAAGACCATGAAGGTAAAGGATAGAACTTATCTAGCTGAGGCACCTAAGGAGGGAGAGGTAACTTTCTTAAGTTGGATCCATGGATTAAGGGTTACTAAAGACGGTTTAACCATTAAATTAAGGGACGTTAGTGGCGTGAAGGAATTTAAGGCAGTAAGAGGGCTTGAAAAGCTAAAACTAAGTAAAGAATCACTAATCCTGATAAGGGGATTTAAAAAAGGCGATGAATTAACAGTAAAAGAAGTTAAAGTACTAGTAAGGGCGCCCCCTAAACTACCTCTAGATCCCGAGAGGCCCGAACCCGACAAAGTAGAAGACTTCGTTAAATACAGTTACTTAACCATAAGATCCCCTAAATACGTTAAGGTATTTAAGGCCCAACAGTATGTACTTAAGTACATAAGGGATTTCCTGTATGAAAGAGGATTTACCGAGCTATTAAGCCCCCTCATTAGCCCCTGTAGCGATCCCGGACTAAGAGGGGCGAAGAAATTAAGGACGAGTTTTTACGGTAGGACCTATGAACTTATGTCCAGCGTTATTATGTTTAAACAAACCGCAGTAGCTTCCTTAGAGAAAATATTCTTCGTAGCTAGGAATGTAAGAGAGGAACCTAAGGAGAACCTAAGTACAGGTAGACATCTATGCGAGTTCACCCAGGTAGACGTAGAATGGGCTTTCGCCGATATGTGGGATGCTATTAAGTTAGGGGAGGAATTAATAACTTACGTAATCGAGAGGTTCGTAGATGAACGAAAGGACTTACTTAAGGAGTTTGATAGGGATCTTGAGGTACCTAAAAGACCATTCAAAATAATAAGTTACGATGATGCAGTAAGGGAATTAGCGAAGGTAGGCATAGAGACGCCTAAAGGTAAGGAGTTAACGTTCGAAGGCGAAGCTAAACTACCAGAACTATACGGTGGACCCGTATGGATAACCATGTACCCTAAAGAAACTAGAGGTTTTTACTACATTGAGGATGGGGAGAGAAGGGGCTACAATAGGGACTTTAACCTGTTACTACCTGAAGGCCAAGGGGAGGTAATAGACGGCGGAGAACGGGAGTATAGGTACGAAGAAATAGTAAGGAGGATTAAAGGAATGGGCGAGGATCCAGCGACTTACTCATGGTTCCTAGAATTAGCTAAGGTAGGTATACCACCTAGTTCGGGCTTCGGACTTGGTGTAGAAAGATTTACTAAGTACATTTTAGGACTAAAGTACATTTGGGAGGCCGCCCCCTTCCCTAAGGTACCAGGGATAGTACCTAGCCCCTAATACTTGATCTTTTATATCTAATTTAACTTTAAATCATTTTATCGAATTACCATCCTTACCCTATTCTAAGGTTTTAATATAGGGAAAGCGGTATTATTGAGGAAATGAAATTAGCATTTAGGGCGGCTGTCTTAACTTTAGAACTAATAGAAAGAAGAGGACTTTCGTTTGAAAAAGCCTTTAAGGAAGCTATTGCCAAAGCTAATTTAAGGTCGTATTACACTTTAGCTTATAAGTATGCCAAAGGTACCCTGATGAAAGTTTATTTAGCGGATCATCTTTTAGAAAGCAATAAGTTATCCGATATACCCTTAAGGCGTAAGTGCGCCTTTAGGGTAGCCTTATACTTAACGTTAGAAGAGGGGTTAAACGAAGATGAGCTAAATTATTTAGCAGGAGGGTTATTAAGTTCTAAATTAATTATGTTAATTAGTAAAGCTAAAGAGGCTATTGAGTTAAACGAAACGGAAGTAATTAAATTACTTTCGTTACGCTACTCCCACCCTTATTGGCTAGTAAAGGAGTTAAGTAGGTATCTGGATTACGGGGAGCTGACCGCTTTATTAAAAGCTAACGAAAGATCAGTAACTTGGGTTAGGGTTAACTTACTTAAAACGGATGAAGAGAGAGCTGTTAGGAAGTTAGAAAGAGAAGGGGTAAGTTTGGAGAAGGATAAAGATTTCGAAGGGGTTTACAAGGTATTAACTACTCGTAAACCTTTAAGTAAATTGAAGCTAATTAGGGAGGGAGAAATAGTAGTACAGGATAAAGGGAGTATAGCCGTAGTATACGCCTTAGAGCCCTCCCCGGGAGACGTAATATTGGACGCTTGCGCAGCTCCGGGGATGAAAACTACGTTAATGGCCCAACTCATGGAGGATAGGGGATCGATAATAGCTATAGATATTTCAGATGAGCGATTAGCGGAAATGAAGCATCTCCTTAAACGTTATGGAGCTCAGAACGTGAAGTTAATCAGGGGGGATTCTAGATCGCTTCCCCTAGTTAGAGGAAGGGTAACTAAAGCGTTAGTGGACGCTCCTTGTAGTAATAGCGGAGCCATTAGGAACGATCCGGCCTTAAGGATAACTTTAAGGGACGAAAATTCCGTTAAGCTATGGAGCACGATACAACGTAGTATAATTAGAGGGGTAATTAGGGCAGTGGAGGGGGAAATTGTTTATTCTACTTGTTCGCTCTCCGCTAAGGAGGGAGAGGAAATTATAGCCGATGTGATTAGGGGAGGAGAAGGGAAGTGTATAAGGCCGAGGATAAAGGGTAGTGAGGGGTTTAGAGGGTATCCCTATAGCTCCAGGTACGTAAGGTTGTTCCCCCATATCCATGATTGCATAGGCTTCTTCATTTCTAAGATAATAGCCTATTAAGGCGAACGCTATGGTTGACTTAATAGTTAAAACAGTTAAGGGCCTAGAGAGAGTCGCGGCAGCGAGGATAAAGGAGGCCTTAGGGAATGAAGTCTTAGTTAAGGCGAGACCCCTAGGATTTCTAGGGATAGTAACCGTAGAGGGGGTTCGTGACAAGGAGGAAGCTAAAAGGATAGTAGAATCTAAGGTACCTGAAGTGGAAAGGGCTCTAGTAATACTGGGTGAATGTAAAGCCGATTTAAACGAAATAGCTGAAGTGGCTAAACGATTAATAAGGGATAGGTTATCTGAAGCGGAGACGTTCGCAGTAAGGACAGTAAGGAGGGGCTCCCATACCTTCACTAGCATAGATGTAAACGTAAGGGTAGGTGCCACAGTTAAGGAAGTTACAGGTGCCGATGTAAACTTAAGCGAACCGGATAAGACCATCCAAGTGGAGATAATAGGCGATAAGGCCTACATCTCTTTAATAGAAGGTACGCTGGAGTTGAAGAAAGTGAGGCCGGGTAAACCTAAGATCGCCCCATTCTTGAGGAGGATTACGGTAGTTCAAGTACCTTACTTAGGGGATAGGGAGGCTTCTTATAAGATGGGTGTTAGAATAGGGAGGGGATTGCAGACCTTCGAGATAGGAGGGCTATATATAGCTCCGTTTGAACCAGTTCCCGTAGAGGAGTTGGAGGCCTTCCTTCAAGGGGTTATAGAGGGCAGAGAGTCGAGATATAGAATTCAGAGGAGAGCTTATGCTCGCGAGCCATTTAAGGTACCTATATACCTTTATGACCTTTACCAATACGTAAGGAATAAGGGAAGTAAGGAGGTAATAATAGCTACCTCTACATCGGGAGATCCCGTGTGGGAAGCTTTAAGTAAGCTAGAAAAAGCGCTTAAGGGAGCCGATAAAATATCTATTTTAGTAGGATCGAGGAAGGGGCTACCTAGAGGCGTTTTCAGGTTCTCCGATGCTGTCATAGATGTAGCACCATCGATTACTTTACCTACTGATTACGCTGCCGTAGCCATAATTATGGCTATCGTTACGGTATTAGAAGGTAGGGATTTCTTCGATAAGTATTAACCGTATAAGAAAATTATCGCCTTAAAGGACGGAATTTAAGCCCGTATTCTATTATGCCAGAATTACCTTGTTCTCTTAATCTCCTGAATACCGCTTCTACTTCCATTCCTATACTTACCTCCTCTGGTTCTACATCGGTTAACTGGGATATTAAGCGCGTCCCGTCAACAAGTTCTATTAAAGCTACTACGTAAGGTACTAACTTTTCGAAACCCCGTGGCGCATATCTTATTATCGTATACGAAATTACTTTCCCCCTTTCGGGCAATTTTACCTCTCTTACCTCCTTACCTCCACAATAGGGACATACCGTTAAAGGGGGATAACAAGCTTTACCGCATTTAACGCATTTAGAGCCTATGAGGTTGTACTTGTATTTTATCTCCCTCCAAACCCTAGGTACGCTGGGTACTCCCATTTCACTTCACCCTCCTCAGGATATTAACGCTAACAGTAGAACCTACACCTCCTACGTTCTGAGCTAATCCGATCTCTGCCCCCTCTACTTGGTTCTTACCCGCTTCACCCCTTAACTGCCATACTACTTCTATTAACTGATATAACCCAGTAGCGCCTACTGGATGTCCTCTAGCTTTCAGCCCCCCGAATAGATTGGACGGCACCTTACCGCCTATTTCTATTTCCCCCTCTTTAATTAACTCTACCCCTTTACCTTTCTCAGCGAAACCTAAGTCCTCCAGATTTATAACGCCCAATATGGTAAAAGCGTCATGCATTTCTATTACATCTACATCCTTAGGCTCTACCTTAGCCATCCTGTAAGCCTCCCTAGAAGCTTTAATGGTAGCATACATAGTAGTAATATCTTCACGTAACTGTAAACTAAGGTTATCGGTAGCTACGCTTGAACCAGCTACCTCTACCACTACTTCACCCTTACTACGCTCTAAGGGACCTAGTATTAAAGCCGCTGCTCCATCGCCTATAGGAGAGCTCTCCAGTAGATGTATAGGATCGGCTACTAGCGGGGAGGAAAGTACCTGATCTAAAGTAATCCTATTCCTAAACTGAGCGTAAGGATTATTAGCGGCGTACTCATGATCATGAACAGCCATTAATGCTATATCCTCCTGCCTTACCCTGTACTTAGCCATATAATACCTGTATACCAATGCATTAAGTCCTACGAAAGTTACCCCAGTGGGAGCTATATAATCCTGGTCATCCGCCATCATTAATGCCGTTAAGATGTCGGATGTTATAGCATCGCTCATCTTCTCCACACCTCCAACTAATACGTAATCGTAGAGGCCTGAAGCTACTGCTAGGAATGCTTGGTGGAAGGCCACGCCGCCGCTAGCGCAAGCAGCTTCTATTTTACACGCCGGTATACCTTTAGCTCCTAGCCAAGTACTTAATAACGACCCTAAATGTTCCTGGCCTTGTAAGTAACCTGAAGACATATTAGCTACGTACATGGCGTCCAATTGATTAACGTCTAACCCCGCATCTTTTAAAGCCGCCGTAGCAGCTTCTACAAATAACTTCCTTAAAGACTTATCCCAATGCTCTTTTACTTCGGTTAGCCCTACTCCCAGTATAGCTACTCTCCTCACGTTAACCTCCCTTAATCCCTTATTAATCCCCTGTATTTAGCGTAAAGAGCATAATCTAATTGCCTCCTTACCTTAAGTATTTCCTCTAGTTTGGGCGCTCTATCCCTTCTCTCCTTTATTCCCTCTTCCATTACTATACTGAAGGCGTCCGAGCCAGCTCCACTACCAAAGGAGACAAGTAGTACCCTCTGGCCAGGCGAGGCCTGGTCGAATACTTTACAAAGGCCTATTAAGGAAGCTGCAGCGTAGGAATTACCTATTACCGGACTTAATAGGCCAGGTAATACCTTTTCCTTAGGGAATCCCAGCAACTTAGCTACCTTAATGGGATATTTTACGTTAGGTTGATGAAGCACTATGTAATCGTAATCAGTAGGCCTTAAGCCTAATTCCTCAAGTAAGGCTTTAGCTGCTCTAATTATATGCTTAAAGTAAGCCGGTTCTCCCGTGAACCTGAAAGCGTGGTTAGGGAATATTTGACCCTCCCTCCTCCAGAAGTCAGGCGTATCCGTTACATAGGAGGAGGAGGCCTCTATACGCGCGATAGCATCCCTACTCTCCCTTCCCAATATTAAGGCAGCGGATCCGCAACCAGCCGTGTACTCCAGTTCATCGCCCGGCCTACCTTGTGCCGTATCCACACCTATCACCATTCCGTACTTTACCATATCGCTACTTACCATACCTATCAATGCCTGAAGGGCCGTAGTGGCCGCTTTACATGCAAATTCTAAATCCGCAGCTACTACATTGGGAGTAGCACCTATAGCCTCTGCTACTACGGTGGATATTGGCTTAACCGCATAGGGCTTGCTTTCCGTACCGGTAAATATAACCCCTATATCACTTCCATCCAGATTGGCTCTCATTAAGGCATATTTAGCCGCTTGAACCGCTAAGGTTATGGAATCCTCGTCGGGACCTATTACCGATTTTTGCTCTACGGGTACCGGAGAACTTCGACCCCAGACCCTAGCTATCTCCTTATCTCTTATGCTATAGATCGGTACGTAAGCGCCATATCCTACTATATGGGCTTCCTTAGAGGGCCTCATTAAAACCCCCTTCACCCCTTCCTCTAAGATGTAAAATAAAAAGTTACCTATTGAACTTCCTCAAATAATTTAAAAATATATCGACTCCACTACTAGTACCTATCCTATCTGCTCCTGCTTCTATTAAGGCTAAAGCATCCTCAAAGAACCTAATCCCTCCTGCTGCTTTTATTAAAGCCCTCCCCTTTACTACCTCCTTAATTACCTTCACATCATGTATCGTTACTCCTCTCCCTAAGAACCCGGTATTAGTCTTAACGTAATCAGCGCCGCATTCCGCTACTATTTCAGCAGCTTTAATTTTCTCCTCTTCGTTTAATAAATTAGTTTCTATTATTATCTTAATTATAGCATTCGAATTATGACATATTTCGGTTAACTTAACTATTTCTTCCTTTACGTATTCATAATTTTTAGACTTAAATGCCGATATGTTCATTACTGCATCAATCTCCCTAGCTCCGTGACTTAAGGCCTTTTCAATCTCCTTTATTTTAACCTCTAAATCCGTGAACCCTAGGGGAAAACCTACTACAGTACATGGTTTGACTTCACTTCTCTTAAGGAGTTCTGAGGCTAGCTTAACGTAGCAAGGAGGTACTACACAAGTAGCGAACCCGTAATTGATGGAATCCGTGCAAGCCTTCCTTACCTCGTCCTTAGTAGCGTTAGGGCGAAGTATCGTATGATCTATCTTCCTCGCGAACTCCTCTGGTTTTAACCTAAGTACCATAGGTAATCCTATGAACCACTCAATAAATATACCTTATCCTTAAGTAGTTAATACTTTTTAGCGGCGCTAAGTAAGATATTGTGAAGGGAAAAGGGGTCGAAAGTGGACTTTGAGATAGAAATTAAGGAGTTTAGAATACCATTAGCCCTAATCTTCCTTTGCGCTTTAGTAATGAGTTTTATAATAGGAGGGCTAGTACCTTTAACCAATGAAAACGCTCGACACTTATATGACGCTTTGAAGAAGTTAAGGGAGGAGATAACCTCTGAGAGGGACTATGTGAAGTTAGCGTTAAGGATTTATTTCCATAACGCGTCATTAGCTATTTTGATGGTACTTCCCTTGGTAGGCGTCGTATGGAGTTTCATTACGTTATTTACCACAGGCTTAGCTTTAAACGCTTTTTTAACCGTTAAGGGAATAGGAGGGGTAATCGGTAAATTACCGTACCTCTCCCTCTCTCTAATAGAACCTCATTCCATATTAGAATTCGTCTCCTATTCCTTGCTCTCCTCAGAAGGCGTAATCCTTTCGTTATACCTTAAAGGAGGCAAAATCAGAGAAGGTTTAAGATCGGCCTTTAAGGTGATTATAATATCATTATTGGTACTTTTATTCGCCGCCTTAATAGAAGCGTACATGATCACTATTTTAAAAGCTCGTCCTTAGGTCTTCCCTAAAGTCTGGAGTTCGGTAATGAAAAGCGGGTAAAGCTGTTATATAAGTTCCTCTCTAACTTTACTTGGTAAGGAAGATGAACGGAAAGGTAGAGATAGTCGAGAGCAAAAGGGTAAAGAAGGGGGCATTATTGATTAACGGCCTACCTGATGTAGGACTAGTAGGTTCAATAGCTGCTTCATTCCTAGTAGATAATTTAAACATGCAGGAGATAGGTTATATAGATTCAGACCTTCTACCGCCAGTGGTAGTCTTCCACGGAGAGGAGTTTAAAATGCCCTTAAGGATCATGGGGGATGGTGAAAGAGCGGTACTTCTTTCGGAGGTAGCTTTACCTCCTGAATTCTTCGCCCCCTTAGCTAAAGCCGTAGTTAATTGGGCTATTGAGAATGGTATTTCCCATATAATTTCGTTAGGCGGTTTACCCACCCCTAAGAGGATGGAAATA
>NJEH01000034.1 GCA_002254595.1 Thermofilum sp. ex4484_15 | reverse complement strand
TGTCAAATGGATACCCCTTGGACGGGGGTAGAATTCTCAGTAGCTTCTCATATGATATGGGAGGGATTAGTAGATGAAGGTATTAGCGTATTGAGATCCCTTCATGAAAGGTATCTCGAATGGGGTCTTTATTGGAACCATATAGAGTGCGGGGGGCATTACTTACGTTCACTAGTAGCGCTATCCTTATTTAATTCCTTGGCAGGTGCCAGATGGGATGGTGTAAATAAGCTACTTACCTTAGGCCCTAAATTGAAGGGCGATTACTTTAAAGGTCCCGTACTGATACCAGGGGCTATCTTAACCTTGGAATATAAGGAGCAAGCCTTCCTTAAATTAATACCTAGGTTAGGGGCGGTATTACTTAAGGGTCTATTACTAACTAAGGGGGGGAGACCGAGTAAGGTTACGTTAAACGGTAGACCTATACCTTACCGTTTAAAGGAGGTAAAAAATGGTTTATTAGTGGAATTCTTGAGGGAGATAGAATTAAAAGGAATATTAAAAGTAATTTTAAAGTATAGCTCCCTAATTACGGCTAATAATCGGTGAGGAATCATGGTAGACGTACTATCGTTAGGGGAATTATTAGTGGAGATAATGAGAGTTAAAAGGGACGTACCTCATACAGTTAGGGGTGAGTACTCTGGCCCTTACCCTAGCGGCGCTCCGGCTATTTTCGCTGATGCTGTTGCTAGGTTGGGTGTTTCGGTGGGTTTTCTAGGTTGTGTTGGCGGGGACGATTTCGGTAGGCTCCTATTGGATAGGTTTAAATCGGATGGTGTTGAGGTGGGCGGCGTTAGGGTTTTGGAGGGTTTTACGACGGGTATCGCTTTCGTAGCTTACTTTAAGGATGGTTCTAGGAGGTTCGTTTTCCACTTAAGGTATTCGGCTAGCGGCTTCCTCTCCCCCGAAATGGTAGAGGAACGTTTCTTCGAGGGGGCTAAGCTCCTCCACGTTTCCGGTAGTAGTTTAGCCGTAAGCGATAGGCTTAGGGATAGTTGCCTTAAGGCCTTGAAGTTGGCTAGGGATTACGGGCTTAAAGTCAGCTTCGACCCTAACCTTAGGTTGGAACTAGCCCCCCTAGCTAAGTGGAGGGAATTGGTTAAACCGTTCTCGGAAGCCGATATAATTTGCCCTAGCTTCGAGGACGCATCGGCTTTAACCGGCTTAAAGGACCCATGGGAGGTAGCTGAAGGCTTCCAAGCCGAAGTAGTAGCCGTTAAGCTAGGAGCTAAAGGATCCATAGCCCTATGGTCGGGTAAACGCTACAGCCAACCCGCCTTCAAGGTAAGGGAAGTAGACCCTACGGGAGCCGGGGACGTCTACGACGCAGCCCTAGCGGTAGCCTACCTGAAACACCTACCCCCAAACCAAGCGTTAAAATTCGCTAACGCGGCAGCGGCGATAAAAGTAAGTAGAGAGGGATCTATGGAGGGACCTAGGTTAAGGGAAGTACTTAAGTTCTTAAAGGATAGGGGCGAGGAGATAAATTTAGTTCCCTAACCGATAGGTATATCCCTTGCCTAATTCCCCGAAGAAATGGGAATGCTAAATAAAAATAAGCGAACCCTCTGCGCTTTATGTAAAGGCTCTAGGAGGCTCTGCGGCAAGCCGGTATGCCCAATATTGGAGAGGTTTAAAGTACAGGTAAGGACGTTAAGTAAGGTAAGTTCCGAGGAGCTTTACGGAGCGACCCCACCCTCCTTGCTGGTAGGGGAGTACGGTTACCCTAAGGTAAGGGTAGGTATTAACTTACCTCCCGAGGTAGGGGAGGAAGCTAAGGATTACGATAACCCCGAGGGATGGTGGGGAGTTAAGGGATTAAGGGATATAATATCCTTAAGGTCCTCCATGATATACTCCAGCTTTAAGGTAAACGTTAAGGAGGCGAAACGCGAAGGAAATAGGTTGCTGGAAGCCCTAAAGGAAGCGGCCCTATCCCTTTCGCCGGTGGAGGGGGAAGCTTCCTTAAAGGCTAAACCTAAGCCTTACCTTTCCTTCGATACTACCTTAGCTCCAATAGGGCCTAAGGCCGATTTAAAGCGTTGGGAGAACATTTCCAACCCTAAGGTACCTAGGTTAGTCGGTAAAGTAGTGGGCGATACCGACTTGAGAGCCGCCGAGGCCTTAAAGCTACTCTTCGAGGGGGGGATTTCCCTATACCACATAGTTAGGCTACTTTCGTTGGGCTTAATAGGTAGGTCTAAGTCTAGGAGGTTAGTACCTACTAGGTGGGCTATAACCGCGGTAGATAAGATCATCTCCGATTACTTAGTTAGGGAACTAAGGGATTACGGGGAATATCCGAATTTGGAGTTAAAATACGTGGAGTACCTCGGCAATAGGTACGCTATACTATTAGTCCCCGGTCCTTGGAGTTACGAAATGGTGGAGATATGGCTCCCGAATAGCATATGGGTTAAGGAGGGTAAAGCGTATTCGTTATCCATATATGAAGGCCATAACGGAGTAGTAAGGGGGCCCATGGATGGAGGGTATTACGCTATTAGGGTAGCGGTAGCGGAATGGTTAGCTAAACTCCGAAAGCAAGCTACAGTAATAGCTTTTAGGGAGGTCACGCCGGATTATTACGCGCCCGTAGGCGCGTGGCAGATAAGGGAAAGCGTAAGGAACGCCTTAAGGGGTAGAGGAGAGGTACTCAGCGACGTAGAGGAGGCCTTAATGTATTTAAGGGGTAAGCTATCTACCCCTCCCGAATGGTTAGCTAGGGGGTCGAAGCTAATAGGGTTACTACTTAAGGGGAGGAAGTTAACAGATTTCGTAGGTGGTTAGGGAATTGAAGGTAAGGTACGACGGTGGAATCCTAGTAGAGGTTAGGGGTAGGAGGGTACTTTTCGATCCCGTTTCTTATCCATCCCGTAAGCCCGACTTAATAGCTATAAGCCACGCCCATTGGGATCACGTAAACTTAAGGGTTTTAAGGAAGTTAAAGGTCCCCATAGTTATGAGCTACGCTACGGCCAAGTTAATAAGCCTTAAAGGTTCCCTAAAGGGGTTGGATTTAAAGCTCTTAAGCGGGGAAAGAGGGGAAATAGAAGTAAGCGGAATTCCATTAGCTTACGAAGGAGCTGGCCATATAGTAGGTAGCTTACAGTACGCTATCCTAACCGAACCGATAATAGCATATACTGGGGATTTCAATACCGATGAAAGGGTAATACTTAAACCGGCTAAGTCCATTGAGTCGGACGTATTGATAATAGAGGCTACCTACGGCGATCCTTATTATACTTTCCCCTCTAGGTGGGTTAGTTACAATAGGTTACTGGAGAAGGTAGGGGAGGTTTTAGAAAGCGAAGGTAGCGTAACAATAGCCGGTAGGTCGCCGGGGGTAGCTCAAGAGGTAATAGCCCTACTCCTACGCTCTAAATTCAGGGGGGAACTTTACGTACATCCCTCGGCCCTAAAAGCTAGCCGAGTACATTTCGAGGAGGAGGGGGAGGATTTAAACCTTAAGGTAGCCCTTAAGGTACCTGAGGGAGGGATATTAATAGTTAAGTTAAGCCGCTGGACGGAGGGCTTGTGCCGTAAGGCGTTAATATGTACCGGTTGGGCGCTAAGTAACCGTAACGGGATACCGCTATCTAGCCACGCCGATTTCCCTTCCTTAGTTAACTACGTGGACTCCAGCGGGGCGGAGGAGGTTTATACGGTATTCGGGTACTCCTATAGGCTAGCTAAGGAACTTAGGGAAATGGGTTATAATTCCGAACCGCTAGTTAGATAGATATAGTCTTAAGTAGTTCCTCCGGTATGCTACGATATGCGTTAAATAACTTTAATCCCTCGTCCTTAATTAGCTTAAGTCCGGGTAAAGCTATCCTATCTATTAACCCACGCCTTACTAAGTAAGGATCTACCTCCCGCCTATACCCTCTAGGCCTTATGCAACCTAAGGCTATTAAGCCCTTTAACCTCCTTCTCGCGTAAAGGGTTGCTTTTAGCGCGTCGTTAACGCTAAGCGGCTCAACCCTTTAATAACGTTTACGGCATTTACTAATTCCTCATAAAAACCTTTAACTTCCTAATTGAAGTAGTTGAACTTACCGGCGGCCAAAGTACTCTAGATAGTTAGTTCTTGTCCGAGGAATTAAACGAACTCTGGGGGACGGAAAGCCACCTAGCTTTATAACCGTTCCTAGGATACTGGAGTAGGTAAGCCGTTAAAGGCTTAGCCGAAAGCTTAACGTTAGCTAGTCCTAGGAGGCTTAAAGTACTTATGGACGTCCTTACCTTCATCCCCGCCTTAAACATTCTAAGTTTAAATCCTTTAATAAACATAAGTTAATTCGTGACTAAATGGAGGCTAATAGTAGATGAGGGGGATCCTTACTGGAACATGGCCTTAGACGAGGCCATGTTATTACTTAAGGATAGGGGTAAAGTACCGAATACCTTAAGGTTATACGTATTTAAACCCAGTTCGGTAAGCATAGGGTACTTCCAGAAGGTAAACGAGGCCGTGGATTTAAACGTTTTAAATTCCTTACGGGTACCGCTAGTTAGGAGGATTACCGGAGGGGGCTCGGTATATCACGATGAAAGAGGGGAAATTACCTATAGCCTAGTAGCTAACTTAAGGGATTTCCCTAGGGATATCTTACTTAGCTACAAGGCCATATGTAAGGGGTTAATTTACGCGCTAGCTGAATTAGGACTCGAAGCTTCCTTCCTACCGGTTAACGATGTAGTAATAAATTGCAAGAAGGTCTCCTGTAGCGCTCAAGTAAGGAAGCCCAACGCGTTACTTCAACACGGTACCTTGATGTACGCTACCGACCTGGAGGTACTAGCGAAGGTTTTAAAAGCCCCTAAGTTAAAGCTAAGCTCCCACAGGATCTCCTCGATATACGAAAGGGTTACTACGGTAGCTAGGGAACTAGGCTATAGGCCGCGTAAGGAAGAGGTAATTAGGGCCTTAATAAGGGGTTTCGAGGGAGCTCTAGGAGTGGAGCTAATAGAGGATGAAATTACCGAGGAGGAGAGGAAATTGGCCGTGAAGTTAAAATTGAAGTACGAAAGTAGAAATTGGAACTTCAAGAGGTAAATTAAGTTATGGTTAAGGTAGTTAAACAGGTCGAGAAGAGCGGGGGTAAGTACCTAAAAATCGAATTAGAAGTAGTAAGCGGTATCATAAGGGACCTCAAAGTAAGCGGCGATTTCTTCGCTTACCCCCCTTACTTACTGGATAACTTGGAGAGGGGAGCCAAGGGAATGAGAGCGGACCCCTCCGAAGTAGATAAATTGTTATCGAGGTATATAGGCAGGTTGGAATTAGTAGGGATAAGTATAGAGGACTTAAGGGGGCTTATAGTAAATTCCTTAAGGGAAGCTAAATAAATAGGTACTTAGTTTAACTATATAGTTGCAATAAATCGGTAACATCATTATAGAGGGGAATATATGCCTTCCAACGAAATACTAAGAAGGGTCCAGATAACGGGTGGGTCCACTTATATCATTTCCCTACCTAAGAACTGGGTTAGGAGGTTGGGTTTAAAACAAGGGGATTACCTAACTTTAACCCCCCTACCGGATGGTTCTCTTAAAGTACGCTTCAGGAAGGAATCTCCTAAGCCCTTTAAGACTACCATGCGCGTAGACCCGAAGCTAAGCCCTGAAGCTAGCGTAAGGGAGTTCATCGCGAGGTACCTAGTAGGTTACGACTTGATAGAGATAACGTTCCCGGAGGGTACCTATAAGCATAGGACGGCCATAAAGGAGTGCATGGTGAAGAAAATGATAGGCGTCGAAATAATAGATGAAGCTAGCGATTACGTAATAGTACAGTGCTTAGCTAAACCTACAGAGTTATCGGTAGTTAACGCCATTAAGAGGATGACTAACATAACTTCCCACATGCTTTCGGACGTAGTTAAATGCCTAGGCGAAAGGAACGAAGAGGTACTTAAGGAAGTTACCGAAAGGGAGGATACGGTAGATAAATTCTACTTATTTATAGTAAGGCAATTGAAATCGGTAGCCTTAGGCCTATTACTCCCCTCCGACGTAGGGCTTTACGACTTCAGGGAGGTCCTAGGCTTCAGGCTAGTAGTTAAGAGCGTCGAGAGGATTGCCGATCACGTAAATAGGATAGCTAAAATAATGCTAAGGATGCCTACGGAGGCTTTAACTTACTTGGAGAACTTAAGGGAAATGGGGCTTAAAGTAGTGGAGACCTACGGGAACTCCGTGAGGTCCCTATTGAGGAGGGATATAAACCTAGGGCATAGAGTAGTAAGGGGATCGAGGGAAATAGGCCTTAAGGAGGAGGAAGCGATAGGGTGGATAATAAGGGAGAGGTTGGATATAGGCGTAGCGTTACCGTTAAGGACCATACTGGAGAGCTTTAAGAGGATAGCTGATTACAGTTCGGATATCGCCGAAATAGCCATAAATTTAGCCATAGAAAACCCAATACCCGTTAACTATTAAGGAGGAAATGTTTTAACTATTCCGAGTCAGTAGGAACTTTTTATGCTTAAGCTTTTTATACTTAAAGTTAGGGCTTCATTCGACCGCCCTACTTTCGCGCGAGGGTAAGCCCAGGTTAAGGTACATCGAGGCCCTTAGTGAATTAGTTAATTCCATAAAACCCATCTTAGTGGTCTTCCATTGCGGGGATGTCATCCCTAGAAGGGGGGTACCGATAAAGTACCAAGAGGTAATGGGCAATGTGGTACGTGCGATAGATTACTTCATTGAATTGAGCGGGGACGATAAAGTTAAGATATGTTTAGAGAACGACGATCCTAGGTTATATAGCTTAAGGATAGGAGTTAGGCTTACCTCCTTAGCTAAGGTAATAGATAGATTGGGATACGAGGGGGCCGGTATAGCATTAGATGTAGGGCACCTTTACCTGGCAGCCGAGCTATACGGTTTTAACCTATTAGATGAAGTGAGGAGGAACTTAAGTTACGTTAAGCATTTACATTTGAACGACAACATGGGTAAGTGCGATGGATTAGGTACCAGGGTTTGGAGTAGGGGCTTAGGCGATTTACACTTACCACCGGGTGAGGGTAACGCGCCTATAGAGGAGGTCTTAAAGTTACTCGTTAATAGTCACTACGACGGCTTATACCTACTCGATTTACACCCTAATTCTGTGAATTTCGACCGAGAGGGCTTAGCTAAATTAACGGAGGAGTTAAAGCATTTTAAGGTATTTAGGAGAGCTTAAAAATTCCCACCGAATACGGTATATTCTTAATACCTCGTTATGATCTGTACAGTTCATTACCCTTTTTTAACTTATGTCAAAAGTAACAAGCGTTAATCTTCGGAGATACCACTAAATCTTCTATTACAAGATTAAACGTACCTATAGCCTTTGTTGATAATTAAGGCTTATATACTATAAACAATGAATAGATTACGGTGGAAACCTAAATGCATAAGAAGCTAGTTTTAACGTTAGCGATAATCCTTATCCTCCTTACCCCTACGATCTCACTTATAGCCCAACCTAAGCAGGTAACGATAAAGGAGTGGTTAGCTGAAGTATCTAAGCCCTATAGGGGTATTACGATTACATGGATTACTGAGAGTACTCCTCCTTCATTATTCATAAGGGACGTATTGGCTCCTGAGTTTGAAAAGATTACGGGTATTAAAGTCAAAGTAGAGGCCACTTCATGGGATGAAATGTATAGAAAGTCGATTGCTGATATGGAAGCTAAAACGGGGATATACGATCTAGTTTACGTAGAGCAGGACATCATAGCCTTCTATGCCGCTAAAGGCTATTTAACTGACATACGTACCTTCCCTAAGAAATTATGGTATCCCAATTACGATATATGGGATATATTCTCGTTAAAATATTATGTAGTTAATGATAAAATATTAGCAGTACCCTTCGAAACCTTTATTAAAGTATATGCTTACAGGAAGGACCTCTTTAATGACCCTAAGGAGAGAGCTACTTTTAAAGCTAAGTATGGTTGGGACTTAAGGCCTCCGAGGACCTGGGAAGAATACAAGCAAATAGCGGAGTTCTTCTATAGGCCTAAACAGGGATTGTACGGACACGTAGCCCAAGCAGCTACCCATCCTTGCCTCTTCTACGAAGTAGTAGCCGAAACCATATTCCCCACCTTCGGTGTACATTACTGGGGCATCACCCTCAAGCGTAGGGCTTCGGTAGAGGAGGGAGGTTCGTTAAATTCCCCAGCCGCTGTAGCGGCATTAACTATGTATATAGATCTATTAAAGTACGCCCCTCCAGGGGTAAGGACGTATAC
>NJEH01000033.1 GCA_002254595.1 Thermofilum sp. ex4484_15 | reverse complement strand
TTAAGCAGAGGGTAGCGTTCTTAGGTGTCTAACCAATGGTAGGGGTTAAATTAGTTAACGTTACTAAGAAATTTAAGGACGTAGTAGCAGTAGATCACGTAACGTTAGAGATAAAGCACGGGGAGTTCTTCACCCTGCTAGGTCCTTCCGGTTGCGGTAAGACTACTACGCTTAGGTTAATAGCGGGCTTGGAGTACCCGGATGAAGGTAGGATTTACTTCGACGGTCAGGACGTAACCGATTTACCTCCTTATAAGAGGAATACTGGTATGGTATTCCAGAACTACGCCTTATGGCCTCACATGACCGTATTCGATAATATAGCCTACGGCTTAAAGGTGAGGAGGTTACCTAAGGATGAAATTAGGAAGAAGGTTTACGAAGTGCTAGATTTAATTAAACTTAAGGGTTTAGAACGTAGGTACCCTACCAACTTTCCGGGGGCCAGCAGCAAAGGGTAGCCCTAGCTAGGGCCTTGGTTATAGAACCTCAAGTACTACTGCTAGACGAACCCTTAAGCAACTTAGACGCTAAGTTAAGAATAGAGATGAGGGAGGAAATTAAAAGGCTTCAAAGGAGGTTAGGCATAACTACCATTTACGTAACCCACGATCAAGAGGAAGCCATGGTAATATCCGATAGGATAGCGGTAAT
The DNA here is from genome assembly GCA_002254595.1 of Thermofilum sp. ex4484_15. Taxonomy (GTDB): domain Archaea; phylum Thermoproteota; class Thermoprotei; order Thermofilales; family EX4484-15; genus EX4484-15. Next base: position 14,617 of record NJEH01000033.1, on the reverse strand, counting down.
GAACAGGGGTAGGATCATGCAGGTAGGTACACCTAGGGAGCTTTATAAGAGGCCTAGAAACCTGTTCGTAGCTACTTTCTTAGGTAGGTGTACCTTAATTAAGGGCAAGATAAGTAAGGTACTACCAAATAGCTACGTAACCTTGGTATCGGAAGAGGGGGACCTAAAATTAGTAGGCATAATACCTAGTGAGGAATTAGAAGTTAAGGAAGGTGAGGAAGCGGTAGCTATCATGAGGCCTCAGGATTTCAGCCCGGAGGAGCCAAGTAAACCCTCAAACGTAATAGAGGGCATCGTAGATTGGTTATCCTTCGTAGGACCCTACGTGGAGATAAGGGTTAACCGCAATGGTAAGAGAATATTAATTAACGTACCTACGGATTTTGAAGTAGAAGTTAACAAAAGGTTTAAGGCCTTTATACCTTACGACGCTACGATAATATTCCCCTCTACCTACGGTTAAGCGCTAATGAAAGTAACTTACGAGATATATCCTCGATATCGTTCTTACCGAGCTTAGCTTTACCGTAGAATATCCTAGCTATCAGCTCGTCCGGACTTAATATCTCCACCCCTTCCTCACTTAAGCCCTCAGGCCTTAAGGAACCTACCATGACTAGAAAGGGGACAGCTACTATCCCATTCCTCTTTAAGAAGGCTACCCTAGCTTTGAGCTTCTGAACGGGCGACTTAATTACTTTAAACCTATTACCTACCCTTATCCTCCAAGTACCCCCTCCTACCTCTAAACTCTTGCCGAACCAATTCTTAACTTCTATTGCGTAAACGCCGCTAGGGCCTACTACGACGAAATCCAAATCCCCTAAATTAGGTATAGGTAAGGAATGTACGACTACGTAATCGTCGGGTAGCGATTGTAATTCTCGAAGTACCTTTATCTCCCCGCTTAAGCCTCTAGAGTAGGAAAAGTACTTGTGCCAATAATTCAAGGCTATCGCTAGGATGGGAAATGATATGGCTATTAAGGGATTTAAAACTATGAAAGCTAAAACTAATAAGCCTGCGGCAATCGAAGAGAGGATTAAGGCTAATTTAAAGGATTCGCTTACCTTAGATTCCAAGTAATGGCTTAAGGTAAGTACCCTAGCCATAGCTCCTTAGTTAGTTCTTGAAGGATACTTTTTAACCTTACCGGGTTAAAAGAATCTTGGAGAGGCATCGTGTCCGATATATTAGCGAAGGAAGCAGGTAAAATCCTGCTCCTAGGGAATCAAGCTATAGCTAGGGGGGCTTTAGAGGCGGGCGTGAAAGTAGCTACTGCTTACCCAGGTACCCCTTCTACCGAAATAGTAGAGGCATTAGCTGAAGTAGCTAAGGAGGTGGGCATTTACGTAGAATGGTCGGTAAACGAAAAGGTAGCCTTAGAGGTAGCTCTAGGAGCTTCCATGAGCGGTTTAAGAGCGTTAACCGCTATGAAGCACGTAGGCCTGAACGTAGCTTCCGATACCTTCATGAGCTTAGGCTATACTGGCGTAGAGGGAGGTCTAATCGTGGTAAGCGCCGACGATCCTGGATGTCATAGTTCTCAAAGCGAACAGGATAACAGGATTTACGGCGTGCACGCCTACATACCAGTTTACGAACCATCATCTCCTCAAGAGGCTAAGGACTTAATTAAGTACTTATACTGGCTTTCTGAACAACATAAGACCGCCATGTTACTTAGGGTAACCACACGTTTAAGTCATACGAGAGGGGAGGTAACTTTAGATAAGTTAAAGCCTCCACCTATCGGAGGGGAATTTAGAAGGGAACCTCCTAAATGGGTGTTGCTCCCACTTCGGTACTTAAGTTAACTTCAATACATCCCTTCCCTAAGGGGCTAGTAAGGGAGTTCTTAGCTAACGTAAATAAGGTATTGGTAGTAGAGGAGGGAGATCCGTTAGTAGAAGGGTGGGTCGAGGCCATAGCCCCTAAAGGAGTAAAGGTCTATGGTAAGGAATTATTCCCGAAGGTAGGGGAACTTACTTTAAATCAAGTAATTAAGGCATTAAGCGAAGTATTAGGCTTAAGTATTGGAATTAAAGTTAACGAAGTTAAAATAGATATACCTCCTAGGCCTCCTACTTTCTGCCCAGGTTGCCCACATAGAGCTACTTTTTACGCTATTAAGATAGCTTCCGCTAGGTACGCTAGGGAAGGGGTATTCCCGGGAGATATAGGTTGTTATACCCTGGGTTATTATCCTCCTTTTGGTTTAGTCGATACTTGTCTCTGTATGGGTTCGAGTTTAGGAGTAGCGAACGGCCTAGCTCACGCTACTAAGCAACCCATAATAGCGGTAATAGGCGATTCTACGTTCTTCCATACGGGTATTCAACCTCTAATTAATGCGGTTTATAATAAAGCTAATGTAGTAATCGTAATTTTAGATAACCTTATAACGGCCATGACGGGGCATCAACCGCATCCCGGTAGCGGCTTAACGGCCATGGGAGATAAATCAGCTAGAATCAGGATAGAGGATGTCGTTAAGGCAATAGGGGTAAGTTACGTTAAAGTTGTCGATCCTTACGACCTAAAGGAAACTATAAGCGCTATATCCCAAGCTTTAAGGTGCGTAGAGGAAGGTAGGGGGCCCGCCGTAGTAATAGCTAGGAGGGAGTGTGCCTTGCAAGCCTTAAGGAGGTTAAGAAGGGCAGGTAAGCAACCGACTAAGTACACTATATTAAAGGAGAACTGTAGGTCCTGTATGCTATGCGTTAATTCCTTCGCATGTCCCGCGATAAGGATAGGAAGGGATGGATCCCCTTATATAGATGCGGACTTATGTACCGGTTGCGGAGTGTGTAGCCAGGTATGTCCGTTTAACGCTATAGTAGAGGTGGGGAGTGGTGAAGGAGGGAATAATAATTAGCGGAGTAGGGGGACAGGGGGTACTTACCTTAGCTAGGTTAATAGGCGAGATAGCCTTAATGAAGGGGTTTAACGTAAGGGTAGCCGAAGTCCATGGATTAGCGCAAAGGGGGGGCTCCCTCATGGCTAGCGTTAAATTAGGACGTTCAATACTAGCGCCTACAGTAGGATTGGGTACCGCCGATAAGTTACTCGGCTTAGAGCTAATAGAGGGCATTAGGTACTTAAATTACTTAAAAGAGGGAGGGATAGCTATAATAAACGATTACCTAATAGAGCCCCCACTCTCCAAGCCGCTGGATAGGAGGAAATTAATAGATCAGTTAAGGGGTCTACCGTTTAAAATTTATTTAGTTAACGCTTACTCCATAGCTAGGAGCTTAGGCGACGTAAGGGTAGTAAACATGGTCATGTTAGGCGCTTACTCTAAATTAAAGGATACGTGGTTCAATTGGAGCGAAGCAGTTAAAGTTTTAAAGAGGGTATTTAAGGGCAAGTTGTTGGAGCTAAATATCAAAGCCTTCAGAATGGGTAAGGAGGCGCCCTTAAAGTCGCTAAGTTAGCCCTAGTTCCTCAGCTAAATCCTTAACGAAAGCTATGGAATCCTCAGTAAACTCCACCTTTAAATGATAGGGCACCTCTTTATTTACCTCCTTAATACATCGCTTTAAGAGGAGGGATAGGGGCTTTTCGCTATAGTACTTTTTCAAGTTCTCCAAGTCCTTTATGATTTCGTTACCCTTTATTATAAGTACATCGCCCAATTCCACTAAGGAGGAGGATATTTTATTCAATAATCCCTTAGCTACCCTCTTCCCCTCTTCCGTTAAACCGTATACCCTTACCCTCCTATTTCCCTCCCTTACTAAAGTTACCTTAACTAAGCCGGCCTCTATTAAATTCCTTAAGGAACGTTCGAGCTCCGGGCTATAAGGCCCCAGTAAGTTCGGTTTAAAAATATAACCTACGTAATGGTATATGAAGAACATTAAGTGTATTCTAGCTAAACCCTTTAAGGGTGAGAAATTATCCAAAGCCAATAATATTAAGGGCCATACCTCCTTCCTGAACTTCAGCGTACGTGCCTTCATATTACTTCACTACCTCTAGCTCCTCCTTACCTAGCTTAATTTTAGTTATTATAGCTATAGAGGTTACGCAGAACAGAGCTATCCCTAAGATGAACTCCCTTAAAGTTAAGGGAATTCCTGCCACGAAAGATATAACCCCTGTCCTCAATTCTAGAAACTCATAGCCCCCCTTTAAATATAAGTACTTATGAGCTAATACCGTCTTTCCCCAATTAACTTTTAACTCGTAATTCCCACTAGGTATCGAGGTAAGGTTAGCATAACCGTATTCGTCGGTAACCGAGGAAACCTCCTTTACCCCCTTGATTAAGCTAATCCTTACACCCCTCAACGGCCTACCTAATAGATCACTTATGTGAACGGTTAAGTAGGAGATAGCTATCGGTATCGTCCTTACATGAGGTTTTAACGATCCCTCATAAATTATTAAACCTCCCCTCCCCTCCACCCTAACGAAGTACGTAGTTAAAGGTAGTAATCCTAAATTTACTGAGCCTCCTTCATCGACGATACCTACTCTCGTTAAGTTACCTGCTCTTAATTTTACCTTTAAGCCTTCCACGACCCCTCCCTTTATAGGCCTTAAAGTTAGCCTTACGTAGGTTAGGTTACATCTTAAATTTAAATGCGAATCCTCCTTTAAGTCGAAGTACTTATTAGCTACTATCAACCCTCCGAACTCGACTATTAAACTATAGTTCCCAGGAAGTAACTTACAAGTAAACGGGCCTGAATATCCCTTCTTAACGATCACGTAATTATTGCGTTCATGGGAATATACCTTTATGGTTACCTCCCCGTTCTCGAAAGGCTTCCCATTTACCGTGTTTAACCCTACCGTTAAGTTATAGGTAGTTAACGGTAGGATCACGGAGCCGTCTATACATGAGCCGGTTATGTTATAATACATTACCGAGCTACCGTTAACTATTAACTTTACTGGAAAGGCGTAGGAAGGAACTGTTCCTACTTCCTTAATTATCCCCACTGGGAGGTAAATAGGGCCCTCACGGACGGACCAAGGTATCTCGACGTACACCTCGGTAGAGGGATTTATGCCGTCCCTAGGTACGGATAATTTAAGCTTTAATCTAACTAACTTCAGTTCCCTACTAGCTATTTCATTCAACTTTAAGAATATAGGTTTAAAGGGGATAGGTAGGCCTGTTAAGGGATCGTAACTCCATATCCCTTTGTAACCTCTTAAAGCTAAGTAGTTCGGTAAGTTAAGCATTAAGTAGCATTTCTCGTTACCTATACTAACGTTACTTAAATCGTTTAAGGAAAGCACCGGCTTTAATTTAACTCGCCTTACTTTAATTAAAACGCTTAAGGGCCACCTTCCTTCGTTAATTAACGTAAGGCTATTATCGAAAAGGGTTAAATTCACTACTTCGTCTAAGAGGTTGACTTCCCTCCCTAATTCTACCTTCCTCAACTTCTTCGATCTAATTACGTATAGGCTAGAGGAGATCTTAAATAAAGGCTTAAAGGGGGATAGTACGTGGATTTCCGTTAAGTAAGCGTAGTAAGCTTCCCCATCTAAGTCCAACCTTAACTCCTTAGCTGAATTAGGAGGTAATACTATGCTTACTTCTCCTCCCGTGCTCCCGCTAATTTCAAGTATGGCTATCGGAGGCCTAATTCTATCCCTCCTTAACTTCAACCTATAGACTCCATATTCCTTTACTTCGGTTAAATTAACGAAAACGTACCTAGGGGTAGCTATACAGACGCGGCTCCCTATTAAGTTCTTTCCCTTAGGGGAATAAAGTAAGTGAGGGGAGTAAGGATATTGAGAATCTAAAACTAAGTATAGGCAAGTAACGTTACGGTTTACCGGTACTTTAACGTCTTCCGATGTTATAGGTATGCACTTAACGGAAATCAAGTGTTCATTACTTACGTAAATTACGGTTAAGTAACCTACTTCTAGGGGCGTCGAACGGGATATAGGGGAGGGGGTAAGGAGTATAAGCGCTAAGATAGTTAGGACCTTAATTTTCATCTAACTTATTCGAGTCCGAAGGGCTATTGGGGCTTTCGCGGGGAGTAAGGAGGATATATCTCGATAATACGTCCATGTAGTTAGCGATAGTAACTGGGCGGGAAACTTTAAAAAGGCTGTCTTAACCGTTATTTAACGAGCGTCATGGAGCATTGGGTAGAGAGATTAGCTAGGAAGGTAGAGGAGGAATTCGGGGATAGAGGAATATTAGTTTGTAACGGAGGTCTATCGGTTTCCGGCCTCCAACACGTAGGGAGGCTAAGGGGGGAGGTCACAATAAAGGATTCGGTAGCTAGGGCTTTAAAGGAGAAGGGATTCGAAGTAGAAAGTACGTTAGTCCTATATACCATGGATCCTTGGAGAGGTAAAGAAGCCCAATTAAAACAGTTCGAGAGGAAGGAGGAGGCCTTGAATTATATAGGGCTACCGCTTGACTTAGTACCGGATCCTTACGGATGCCATGATAATTGGGTAGAACATTATTGGGAGGATTTCGGTAACTACTTAGGCGAATTCTCATCTCCTACTAAAATAGTTACCACTAGGGAGCTTTACTCATCTAATATTAGAATGAAGGAGTTCGTAAAGTTAGCAGTAGGTAGGAAAAGGGAGGAAGTCTTGAACTTACTTAACAAGTATAGAGGTAGGAAGCCTTACCCTAAGGAATGGATCCCATTTCAACCTATTTGTGGTAAATGTAAGAGGATAGATTCCACTAAAACGTTGGAAGTAGATTTGGTTAACGGTAAGGTAAAGTACGTGTGTACTAATTGTGGTTACGAAGGAATTGCGGACCTGAGCGAAGGTAAATTAATGTGGAGGTTAGAGTGGGTAGGGGTATGGTACGCCCTAAAGGTAGCTTTCGAGCCTTACGGTAAGGATCACGCTACCCCAGGAGGCTCTAGGGATAGTTGTAACGAATTAGCTTTAAAGGTATTCGGTTTTAAGCCCCCGGTAGGAGTAGCCTACGAATGGGTAGGCTACGCTAAACGTGGTAAGGATTTAGGGGATATGGGTTCTAGCGACTTCATAGGCTTCACACCTAAGGATTGGTTAGAGGTAGCTGAAGCCGAAGTGTTAAGGTTCATCTACCTATATAATGCCCCTTTAAAGAGGATAGTCCTAAGTATGGAAAGAGTACCAAGTTATGTAGATCTTTATGATAAAGCGGAAAGGGTTTACTACGGAGTTGAGAAGCTAAGCGATAGGGGTGAGGAGGAAAAGGTAATCAAGAGCTTTACTTATGCTAATCTAAAGCCCCTACCTAAGGAGTTGCCCTTCAAGTTACCTTACCTCCATGCAGTAGCTTTAATACAGGTAGTACCTCCTAATGGCAATATCGTAGAGGAAGCGTTAAGGAGGGTGAAAGCTACTAAACTACTGGAAAGGGAGTTAAGCCCGGAGGAAGTAGAAGGAGTTAAAATTAGGCTATTAAAAGCTAGGAGCTGGCTGGAGAAGTACGCTCCAGAGACCTATAAGATAAGGGTATTGGAAGAGGTAAATGAAGAACTGGTAAAGAAGGTAGGTACTAGGGAGGCGGAACTAATAGCGGAGCTGTATACTAACTTAATTAAACTAAGGTCTTGGGACGAGAAATCCATAAAGGAGGCCATGGTTAAGGTACGTAAGGGAGGTAGGGACGAAGAGGTTAAGTTCTTTAAGGCTCTTTATTTAGCTTTCTTCGGTAGGGAGTACGGTCCTAGGATAGCTCCTTACTTTTCAATACTAGGTAGGGATTTCGTTCTAGATAGGTTAAGGAAATTATTAAAGATTAAAGGAATTCTCTCCTAAGGCCTTTTCCATATAAGAAAACTTTAAATTTCCCTAAATTTAACATGATATTTGAGCCCGCCGTAGCTCAGCGGAAGAGCGTCCGGCTGTAGGCCCTTGCCGCATGGGGTGAGAGGGCGTTAGCCTACGATGACCCCATGACAGTTACCGGATGGTCCCCGGTTCGAATCCGGGCGGCGGGACCATTTTCACCTTGCCCTCTTTAGTTGAACTTAAATATCTTCTCAACCACCATTTTACTAGTAGGTAACCAATGATAAGGGTAGGTATCACTATAGGGTTAGAGGGAGGGAAATTTAAGCCGAACTGGATACGCGAAATAAGAGATCCTTCCGGCTTAGTAGCGGAAGTACGTTTTACTGATGCCAGCGAATTCGGAGAATCCTACATAGGGGATCTCCTCGACTTACTCGAGGAACTACCTATACCTATAAGCGCGCTTAAACTACCTAGCCCTGTTACTTCGGAAGTTCTTGAAAGGGGTATGTTCTTAGCGGACCAAGTAGGTGCTAAGTACCTCATCGTAAGCAATTTAAAGGGGGTTAACTTAAGCAAGGAGGTACTAAAGGACTTAACGGGGTACGCCTTAACGCTATGCTTCGAGAAAGGGGATTTCCTTAAAGGATTAAAGGAGGTTAGGGGGCTACCCGGGTATTACTTAGCCTTAGCTTACGACCTATCTTCCTGCGAATCCAAGGAGCCATTAGGGGAGGTAATGGAGTATATAGGTTACATCAAGGTATTAAGGGCCTTCAATAGATCTCCTAGCGGAACTAAATTACCGCTATTCCATCCCGAAGGGCTCTGGAACTTAAACGGATTAATAAAGGCTCTCTCCAAGTTACCTAGGGAGGTATTACTCGTCCTGGATTACGATTCGGATTTCGGGACCTACCTTAAGGAATTAAATAGGATAAGGGAGTTAACGCTAGTTTAAGGATTTAGTACTTGATAGCTTAAGCTCTAGGAGGTAAAGTTCCTCGAAGAGGCCTACCCATACCCTCTTAACCATCTTAATCGAAACCCCCTTACGCGAAGCTATACGCTTCAGCGAACCTAAATCGGTTAAGGATGAGATGACCATTAATACCTTACCATCCTCCTTTAAGAAGGTAGGTAGCATATATAGGAAGCCTTTTATTACTTCGATACCTCCCCTACCTCCACTCCAAGACCTTTCTAAAGCCCCATTACCATCATTTACCGGTAAGTAAGGGGGGTTAAAAGTTATTAAATCGAATTTTAAACCCCTCCTGAAGGGGTAAAATAGGTTAGCGCAAATCACATCTACCTTAGAGCTAAGTTCGTTTAATTTAGCGTTAAGCAAGGTATTTATCGCCGCCTTTAAGTTAATATCTACAGCTATGACCCTATCCGCTCCCCTAGCTAATTTAAGCGCTATTATACCGGTACCCGAACCCATATCTAGCGCTAATCCGGAGCTTATCCGAGGTAAGTTATCCGTTAGCAAGTAAGTATCCTCGGAAGGAGGATATACGCCGTTAAGTACCCTTATCCGTAAATTATCTACCTCCATGTACTACGCCTTGCCCCTACCTAGCCTTTCATGCGCCCTAGCTAAGTGACCAGCTGAAAGAGCAGCTAAAAGGCTTAGCTCCCCAGCTAACACGGCGGAAGCTACTATTTCCGCGAACTTCCTAGCGTTAGAACCTGGGGGGTCCCCGGGGCCGTAACATCCCATTATTTCTAACGCCTCCCTCTGGGTAGGCAACCTAGTGCCTCCGCCTACCGTACCTACCTCAAGCGAAGGTAGAGTTACCGAAACGTATAGGTCCCCACCTCTTAACTCAACCCAGGTATAACCCATGGAGCTTTCCACTACTTGGGCTAGATCTTGACCGGTAGCTAGGAATACAGCCGCTATGATATTAGCGAAATGCGCGTTAAAACTTAACGACCCGGCTCTAGCGGAGCCTAATAAGTTCTTAACTATGTTCACTTCTACGATAGCTTCTGGGGATGCTTTAAGTACCTCCCTTACTACGTCCTCCTTTACTAAAGCTTCGCTGATAACGGATTTACCCCTACCTTCTAGCTCGTTTAGGAAGGCTGGTTTCTTATCTACGCACATATTACCGCTTAAGGAAACGCATTTAACTCCTGGGAATTCCCGCTCCATGAGTTCGACCGCCTTTTGAGAGGCTATAGTTACCATATTCATACCCATAGCATCCCCCGTGGAGAAGAGCATCCTAAGCCAAACGTACCTACCGATTAAGTAAGGCTTTATACTTAGGAGCCTACCGTATCTAGTAGTAGATTCCGCAACCTCCTTAATTAATTGAAAATTATCCTTAACCCATTTTACGAACTTCAGGGCATCCTCCAAGCTTCCTAACTTAAATACCGGCGCTCTAGCCATGTAATCGCTAATTACCTTAGTAGCGCTAGCCCCTCCAGAAAGCGTTATAGCTTTACAGCCCCTATTTATCGAAGCTACTAACGCCCCCTCGGTAGTAGCTAAAGGTACGTAATACTCACCTTTAGCGTACTCGCCCCTCACTAGTAGGGGGCCCGCTACTCCAAGCGGTACCTGGACGGCCCCTATAGTGTTTTCGCAATTCCTACCTATTACCTCGTTAAAGTCGAGGATCGAAGAAGCTATTTTTTCAAGTTTTAAATTCAATTTGCGCTCTAGGTACTCCCTCCTAAGGTAAGTAGCTTTATTGGAATCCCCTACTAGGCTATCCAATCTATGTAAGCTTAACTCGCCTTTAAGTAAGGAATTTAGTAATTCCTCGTACAAGGCTTAACACCTTTTCAAATTTAAGCTTTAACTAAAGTAATTTAAGGTACTGTACCTAATAACATTCCCTCTAAAGTAATGGGCCTTAATCTTAAAGCTAGGCTCCTAGCTTTAGCTAATTTATCCCCGCTCTCAGCTACTATTTCCATTAACTTTTCCCCTTTCCTAACCTTCTTCCCGGCCTTGACGTAAAGTATTACCCCTGCTCTCTTATCCCTCGGGGCTCCCGCCGCCCTAGCTATAAGGGTTATCGCCGTATTATCAACGTCTGTTACGTAACCTTCAAAGGGCGCTTCTACTACCTCCCTCTTGTAACCTACCTCTATATCGTCGGGCTTAACTTGGGGGTTCCCTCCTTGAGCCTCTATAATATCCTTCATCTTAGACCATGCCTTGCCGGTACGGAATACCTCCTTAGCTAAGCTTTGACCCCTACCTTTAGGCGCTATCCCGGCCATTTCGTATATTAGCCCGGCTAAGGACGTAGCTTTATCTATTAAGCTCATAGCGCCTACCTTACCTTGGAGCGCTATTAAGGCCTCTTTAGCCTCCAGGGCAGGGCCTACGTAGTAACCTATCGGCTGCCCTCCGTAAGTTATAGCGCACTTAGCATCTATACCTAATCTCTTACTTACCTCTAGGAAAAGCTTCGAGTACTCCCGCGCTTCCCTTAAATTACCTACTTTAGCTCCCTTACCTATCGGTATATCCGCTACTAATTTCCTTATACCCATAGCTAACTTCTTGGAGAGTATACTAGCTACCGTTTGGCTCCTCGGGTCCACCCTTAAGGGCCTCTCTACCCTTATGAATATATCGTCCGCGGGCGCTAGTCCTAAGCTACCTCCCCATACTATGACCCCTTTAGTCCTCTCCGCGGCTTTCTTAACTTCCTCTAAGGTTAAGTTAACGGGGGCGAGTACTTCCATGGTATCGGCGGTACCAGCCGGACTAGTTATAGCCCTACTACTTGTCTTGGGTATAAGTAAACCGGCAGCGGCTACTAGGGGTACTTCTATTAAGGCCACCTTGGAGTTGCCGGGTACCCCCCCTATACTATGGATATCGTAGGCTACTTCGCTAAAGGAGATCCTAGAACCCACTTCTACCATGGCTTCAGTTAAGTATACGATCTCCTCTAAGCCCATACCTACTAATTCCTCGCTTAAGAGGAAAGCGGCTACTTCTACCTCCGAAAGGACTCCCTTAACGGAATCCCTTACTATCGACCTTATCTCCTCCCTGCTAAGTTCCGAGCCCTTAATTTTCTTCCTAATGTACTCTAAGGATTCCCAAGAGGCGGGTAAGCCTACTTTAACGGGGTCCCCGTTCCTTACCTTAAGTTCGTTAGCTTCGTCCTTAAGTAAACCTATTTTACCTGGGCCGACTACGGTCTTAGTAACGGCTACCGAAGCTACTATACCCTTATCCCCGCTAGATACCAATACTTTATCGCTGGGGTTAAACCCGTATCTTATCGAATCCTCCTCGTTAAGGATAACTAACTTAGGTCCCTCTAAAGATATATCGATTAACTCTACCCGTAGAATGGGCATTTACAACACCGAGTAAGGGGAAGTTAATAATAACCGTGAATGATATATAAGGTTTATCACCTTTAAGAGCCGTTCCCTTCCATCGTGAGATAACGAGGTGACGGAGTAATTAACTTCATCTTCCGATTAGTTACCATTAAGTATAAATAGGGAAGAGCCGTCAGCTCGTCGCGAGCTCAGCACCTTTAAGCTAGACTGGAGCGGCTACATCATCCTATAAGAAGGTAGGAGGGAGTAAGATAAGAAGGTTACCCTATACTGTAGGCTTCGAGCTCCTATACCAAGCTACGGTTTTAGCGAGGCCGTTCTTTAGGTCTACCCTAGGCTTCCAGCCCAAGTAATTCCCGGCCCTCCTTATGTCAGCTAAACTCCTCTTAACGTCACCCCTTCTAGGAGGGGCGAACTTAGGCCTTATCCCCTTAACCCCTATTATTTCGGTTAGATACCGATATAGTTCCAATACGGAGGTTTCTACCCCGCTACCTATGTTAAACGGCCCGGTAGTTTTGGACTCTAAAGCCTTTAAATTAGCCCTAACTACGTCGTCTACGTAAATGAAATCCCTAGTTTGGCTACCGTCCCCGTATATAACCGGCCTCCTACCCTTCAATAGCGAAGTTATGAACTTATGAATTACGCCGGCATATCGTCCCCCTTTCATCCCAGGTCCATAGACGTTAAAGTACCTTAGGGAAATTACCTTAAGCCCGTAATCCTCCAAGTAGCGGAAAGCTAGTTGCTCCCCCATTAGCTTAGTTAAGCCGTAAAGGTTTAAAGGATTTAAAGGATGATCTTCACGTATGGGCAATTCCTTAGGTTCCCCGTATACGGCTACGCTAGAGGCGTAAACGAATTTACTTATATCGAACATCCTAGCTAACTCGAGCAAGTTAAGCGTACCTAATACGTTCGTCTCCACGGTTAAGGATGGCTTCTCGTAAGCCTCCTCTATGCTTACTATAGCGGCTAAGTGTAGTATCGCGTCTATTTCCTCTAGGTCCCTAAAGGCCTCCTTAAGGCCTTCCCTATCCCTTATGTCCTTATGGATTAACGTTACTACGCTCGGTAATTTAGCTCTCTCAACCTTATCTACTATGGCTACTTCCACGCCTGCTGGTAAGGATTTAACTAGCTCTATAATCGTATGACGCCCTATAAAACCCATACCACCTGTAATTACTACATACGTCATGAGTATCGCTTCCGCTCGGACTTAGGTTTAAATTACTTACTCTACTTATACCTTACTACGGAGGAGCCGGATGGCAGATTTAATAACCGGTTATTTATTTGAACCGAGCCTTAAGCCCTTGAGGCCTAAGAGGTGGGGCGATGAAGTACGTAAGTTACTAAGGAGGGCCGAGGAAGAGGGGCTAGAATTAGCTATAATAGCCCACCTTAGGGGACTGGACGGGCCCGGCTCGAGTTTAGATCTACCATCCTTTAAGAGGAAACTTACTAAGCCAGGAGCTAACCTCCTGAGGGAGGTACCTTCTACCGTAACCTTCACTAGTAATTTTTACATTAAGGTATCCTTCTCATTAGCCGAGGATCCCGATTCCATAGTTTACGTAGCCCCTTGGTACGGTATAGATGAGGATGAACCTTACGTAATTAAACCGTGCCGTAAGGGAGGGAAGGTGGAGTTAAGGGTCTTAGGGGACCGAGGGAAACTGGTAAGAGAGTTAAGCAATAAATTGAGTTATAGGGAGGCGCCAGCCCTAGTATTCTCCGAGCTATTCGGAATTAAGGGGGTTAAAGTAACATGTAAGGAAATACCCCTTATGGCGTTAGCCGGAGGGATGGAGTCTTCCAACGCTTTCGTAATTGCGTTAATAGCTGCCGCTAGCATGTTATCGGGAGCTAACTTAACGTGGAGCGATATCTTCGAGAAAGCCCTTTATTTAGAAAACGATCTACTAGGTACTTCTACCGGGGGGCAGGGGCACTTAGCTGCTATATTGGGAGGGGTACATAGACATATATGGTTATTAGGGCTTAAGGGGGTTGAAAGCGCCTTCAGCATACCGCTTTTAGATAGGGAGACGACGGAGTACTTCGAGGATCACGTACTGATAGTTCAGGCCGGTAAGAAGTACTCTAACGGTAAACCGGCGGAGCCTAGGACCTCTAGGTTAGTAAATAACCTCTGGGTCGACCTATTAGTGGACGAGGATCCCGTTGGCTTAAGGCTTCACGGGGAGAAGGTTAAGTTAGCTTACGAGTACGCGGAAGCTCTTAAATATAAGGACTTAGCGAAGGTAGTGGGGTTAGTTAACCGTTACGTCGATATAAGGAATGAACTCTGTAAGAGGTGGTTCGCCATAGCCCTAGGTTTAGCTAGGGACGCTAAAATTAGCTTACGCGAGAAATATAAGAGGAAGCTCGAAGAGGATCCGGACCTGAGCTACTACTACGAAAAGGAAGGTAGGGCCTTAGCCGAGGATTTAAGCCTTTACGCTTATGGACCCTTAGGGGAGTTAATAAGGGAGGCTAGGGAGGAGGGTATAGCTATCATGCCGTTAGG